>JBAXOH010000085.1:0-3408 GCA_037133335.1 bacterium | reverse complement strand
TTATTGGACAAGTCAAAAGAAGAAGACCCGGTCGCCAATATCTGAGTTTCCGGAAAATTATCCGCCAGTAATTTTAAGGTCAGGCCGATATTTTCCACTCGTTGAGCCTCGTCGATTATAACTAATTTTTTATTGCCTAAAAAAGACTTTAACTCGGTTGAAGTTTTATTGGTAAGCGCGTCTCTTATATCCGGTTCGTCGCAATTTAAATAAAAAGAATCTTCGGCGTATTTTTTCTGGATTTCTTTTGCTAACGTGGTTTTCCCCACCTGCCTGGCGCCATAAATAATAGCTATTTTACCCTTAAACAGATCTTTTTCTATTTTAACCTGAATCGTTCTCTTAACTGTCATAATAGCAATTTGAGTGAATTAACTAACCTAAATATATATCATTTTAGTTAATTTGTCAAGTATATTTTATATTTTTACCCTATTTAGCCTAACTTTTTAAACGCCGGCCGACTTACTATTAAGGGCGCGCCTCACATCCGCACCTTTTCCCGCTCCACGGAAATTAAATTGATAAATAGTTAAATAGGTTAAAAAGTCCGAACACAACGCACGGTTTTTCCTGTAGTCTTCATGTTGCTGAGCGCACCGCCATCTCCCATGTATATGTAACGAGCATAGGCAGAGTCCAACTCAGAAGAGGTCTGATATCCGGCGCTGGTTAATCCTGCATCAATGGCTACTTTATTAGTATAAAAATATGTTGCCTCATAAGCCGCAGGTAGAAACCAGTCGCTATAACCATTTATCGTTACGCCCCGGCATAATCTGGCAGCTATACCGGCGGTAGCGCAACCCGCCATTATATCAATAGTATTTTGTAAACCTGTTCCATAGGCCGTGCCGTCGGCGCCCGATATAACGGTACCTGAGCAACCCCATGAGGCTGCGGCACTTTGATCAGCCAATGTGACGATTAAGCCATGTGAGCCGGTACCATCAATATAGGCGATTTTACCGCCCCCGTAGTTTTGACCGATAGCTAAACTAGGTGCGGTGGGCGGAGTAAAATTACTTGTATGTCTAGCCACTCCTTTAGTTATGCGGAATTCGTCAAGATAACCTTGCATTACACCAGAATGATTACCGACAGCACCCACTTCAAGAACTGCGGCAAGGTTCGGTACTACATTTATGCCAATGGCCTGTCCAACTGTTAGGGTTTGAGAAATACCATTTATAAAAATATAGACATTTGTTCCAGTTCTTACTAATTCAAGATGATACCAAGTGTTTATAATTGGAACAAAAGACACTGTATACTGACCCGTATCAAAACCGCCACTCCTTACTGAAAACACTAACAAATTCCACGGATCTGTCGCACGCCAGAACTCCCAAGTGTTGTCTATATTTACTCTTTGCCCACATATCCCACTATCAACAGAATTGGTAGCAAACCTTACCCATGTGTCAATCGTAAAATCTCCAGTGCCAAAATACCAATCATCACTATCGGGAACTGTAAGGTAATCGCCTGTACCGTCAAATAAGCCTGAAGCCGTACCAAATTTATATTGTGCCGTGTCTATCTGGGCATTACCAACGGCGGTAACTGTTTTAGGTGTAGTTTCACTGTCGGTAAAAGTTGTACTGGCGTCCGTTCCATCCATATGCAAAAGCAATTTGACATAAGAAGACTCAAGAACACAACTTGTTCCATTATATACATATCCTGAACTACAGGTATAACGACAACTGACCGAAGAAGCCGTGGTGTTGTAGGCGGTAGTACTATCGGCCGGCGACCAGGCGCTGCCGGTCCAAGTTTGAGCATAGGAGCTTACCGTGTTCCAGTCAGTGCCGGTAACCGGCTTAGCTGCGCAGGTGTAAGTTTGAGTGTTAGCAACGCAAGCGGAACCATTCCAATTATAATTGGTAGCACAAGTATAGCGGCAACTAGCCGTATCGGCCGTAGCGTTATATTCGGTAGTAGGGTCATCGGCCGGAGACCAGGCGCCGCCGACCCATGATTGAACATATAAACTTACTGTATTCCATTCTGTGCCGGTCGAGGGTTTTTCTCCGCAAACATAAATTCTGGAATTAACTATGCAAGCCCCGAATAAACACATCTCATTCGCACTGCAAGTACCGCAAACTGAACCGCAACCGTCGTCGCCGCAAACTTTGCCATCGCAACTAGGCAGGCAGCCGGTACCACCTTCGGTTTCACTCGACGCCGAATAAGTGCTTTCCACCGATCTCTTAGCTCCGAGATAACTACCAACTGATGTAAAAGTAACATTAGGCGAAGAGGTGGAATAATTTATCTGATAAGTGCCTTGGTTGCCTAAACTAAAACTAAAAACATTAGGCGTATCTACGTCCGGTAAAACATAATTATTTTTTCTAGCCTCCCATAAAGCCTTTTCTACGCCGGCCTCGGAAGCAAAAAAAGATAAATTTGAATAACCGGTTAAACGGTTCATTTTTATACCGGACATAACTAAATCAGCCGCGCCTAAAGTAATAATTAAAATACCGGATAAAATAAACAAAGTTAAGAGTAAAATTACGCCCGTTTGATTTTTAAATTGTTTTTTAATTTTATTCATATATATCTCTTCCCCTAATTATACCAATTTTTAAAATTAAATATCTATACGCCTATAAATTTCTTATAGCTGGTTTTATTTATAAGCTCCACTTCGCTCCCGACGTACGCGGTTAAAAAAGATTTTGGCTTTTTAAATTTATCTTTTTTCCATTTCATTTCAAAACCGGAAATTTTTCCATTCCCCTCTTCAACATAATCAATTTCTTGGCCCGAGGTCGTCCGCCAAAAATATATGTTTTTATCAAAAAAGTTATTCTGATTATATTTTAAGCGCTCGCTAATAATAAAATTTTCCCAAAGTGCGCCTACGTCCTGCCTTAGGTCAAGCGGATTTAAATTATTAATCAGCGCGTTGCGAATGCCCGTATCGTAAAAATAAATCTTTCTTAATTTTTTAAGTTCATTCCTAAGATTCCGGCTAAACGGACCGAGGCGAAAAATAATAAAAGCTTTTTCTAAGAGCTGAATATAGCTGGCCACCGTATTTTTGTCTATGCCGATCATGGCGCTTAACTCGTTATAGGAAACTTCATTGCCGATTTGCAACGCTAAAGCGCGTAAAAGTTTTTCTAAAATTTCCGGATTTTTAATGTAATGATATTGTAAAATATCCTTATAAGTATAGCTTAGCGCCAAACTTTTAAGATTTTGTTCCGGTTTCTCTCCGCTCTTAACAATCTCCGGATACATGCCAAAAACAATCCGCCGCTCTAAAATTCTATCAATTTCCATTTCCGAATATATTGATTTTAATTCTGCCAAGGAAAATGGATATAAATAATATTCATTTTTTCTGCCCGTAAGCGGCTCGGCTATTTTATTGGACAAGTCAAAAGA
>JBAXOH010000084.1:0-3413 GCA_037133335.1 bacterium | reverse complement strand
GCAAACGCAGTCTCATGCCGTCTGGTTTGGAAACATGGCACTTCTTAAATTTTTTACCCGAACCGCAGGGGCAGAGGTCGTTGCGGCCCACTTTTTCCCCTTCGGCGTCTTTAACTTTTTCATGGACCATATCAACTACGGCGTTTTTATTTTTATCAGAACCAGCTTGTTTAAAGGCCGAAAAAGAGCCGGTATTTTTATCCATGGTTTTCGCCGGCGCGATATAATTCTGCGGCCTCATTTTAAGAGTCGGCGCCACAAAATTTCCCAAATCAGCTACTTTAAATATGGAATAAGCCACCTGTTTTTGAATTAAATTATTCAGTTCGTTATATAAGATATAAGCTTCTTTTTTGTATTCAATTAAAGGATCGCGCTGGCCATAACCGCGAAGACCGATGCCATGGCGCATATGGTCCATAGCTTCCAGATGCTCAATCCAAAGCATATCAATCGATCTAATAAGCACAGATTTTTCAACTTGCTGCCAGTTTACTCCGGCTTCACCCGCCAGCTTAGTAATTTTTTCATAATTGTTTTTAGCTAAATTTATCAAATGCTCAATAATTTTTGTCCTGACTTTTACTTTATCTAATTTATCACCGTCTTTAATAAGTAAAGCCAAATCTTCTTTTAACTTAGGTTCAACGTTAAAAATAGTGGAAATTACCTGATAAATTTCTTGAACATTCCAATCTCTGGCGCTGTCCGCAGCCGTATGAAAAATCACCGCCTGTTCAATTTCGTTTTCAATCATTTCTAAAATGATACTCGACAAACTTCGCGGGGTTGTCTCGCTCGCGCTCACAACAACATCGCTTACTTCCCCTAGCTCCAAAATTTCTTTGCGTTTTCTATAAATGGTTTCGCGATGCTTATTAATTACATCATCATATTCAACCAAATGTTTTCTTATATCAAAATTATTGCCTTCAACTTTTCTTTGCGCCGATTCAATCGAGCGCGATACCAAGCTATTTTCTATGGGCATGTCTTCGGGAACTTTTAAAGTCTTCATTAAATTTTTCATCTTATCGCCGCCAAAAATTCTCATTAAATCATCTTCCATAGAAACGTAAAATTGCGATGACCCCGAATCGCCTTGCCTGCCCGCACGGCCTCTAAGCTGATTATCTATGCGCCTGGATTCATGGCGTTCGGTACCGATAATATGCAAGCCTCCCGCCTCGATGACTTTTTTCTGCTCTTCTAAATTAACCGGATTACCGCCCAAAATAATATCAACGCCGCGGCCGGCCATATTAGTAGCGATAGTAACCGCGCCGAATTCTCCGGCTCGCGCTATAATTTGCGCTTCTTTTTCATGATGCTTGGCGTTTAAAATCTGGGGGATAACGCCTTCGCGCTCGAGCATCTCGCCTAAAACTTCATTTTTTTCAATTGATATAGTACCGACTAAAACCGGCTGGCCGGCCGCGTGCCGGCGCTTAACTTCTTCCACCACGGCCTTAAATTTTCCGATTTCCGAAGCGTAAATCAAATCATTTAAATCAATCCTAACCATCGGCCGGTTAGTCGGGACAACCACGGTTTCTAAATTATAAATTTTTGAAAATTCCTCGGCTTCGGTAACGGCCGTGCCGGTCATGCCGGAAAGTTTAGCGTACATTCTAAAATAATTTTGAAAAGTGACCGTAGCCATAGTCTGGGATTCGCGCTGAATTTCCACTTTTTCTTTAGCCTCAATGGCCTGATGCAAACCTTCCGAATAACGGCGGCCATGCATTAAGCGCCCGGTAAATTCATCAACGATAAGAACTTCGTTGTCTTTTACAACGTAATCGCGGTCGCGTTTAAATAAAACCCGCGCTTTTAAAGCCTGCTCAATATGATGCACGTCCGACATGCCGCCGGCAACATAAATATTTTCCACACCCAAAAGTTTTTCCATTCTGGCGATACCGGCTTCGCTTAAAGTAGCCGCGCGCATTTTTTCATCAACATTATAATCTTCATTTTCAACCAATAACTCCACCATTTGGGCAAACTTATAATATTTATCGGTTGATTCTTCGGCTGGCGCGCTAATAATCAATGGCGTTCTGGCTTCATCAATTAAAATTGAATCTACTTCATCGACGATAGCGTAATTTAAACCGCGCTGAACCATTGATTCTAAGCTCGGCGCCATATTATCGCGCAAATAATCAAAGCCGTATTCATTGTTAGTGCCATATAAAATATCGCAAGCATAAGCTTCTTTTCTCGGAACCTGAATTAGGCCGCTCTCTTTTTCTTTATCCACCGAAGCCTCGGCGTAGGCGGGCTCGTTCTGGCCGATGGAAAGTTTAAACGCCTGCTCATGAGTTATACAGCCAACGGTTAAGCCAAGAAAATTATAAATCTTGCCCATCCATTCGGCGTCGCGCTTAGCCAAATAATCGTTAACAGTTATGACATGCACACCGCGTCCGGTTAAAGCGTTTAAATAGGCGGGTAAAGTCGCCACTAAAGTTTTGCCTTCTCCCGTACGCATTTCCGCGATTTGACCGCGATGAAGCACCATACCGCCCATAAGCTGGGCATCATAATGGCGCTGGCCTAAAACTCTTTTAGCCGCTTCCCGCACTACGGCGAAAGCCTCGGGTAAAATTGCGTCTAACTCTTTTTTATTGTCATCCTGGAGCGAAGCGTTAGCGGAGCGATAGGATCCCGCTTCTAAAGCACCGTCCTCCGATATTCCTAATCTCTTCCTGAATTCCACGGTCATATTACGCAACTCCGAATCACTCATGGCCTTAAATTTATTTTCCAAACTATTAATTTTTTCCACGATCGGCCTTAAAGTTTTTACAACTTTTTCATTAGGATCGCCGAAAATTTTATCTATTATATTCATATATTATAAAAAACACGCTCAAGCGTGGTATTTATTAGAATAAATTCATTATATAACTTAACAGGTAAAAAATCAACCGTTAGCCTTTTATAATATATTTTGATTAGTATAGTATACTTTTTGCTTATTGCAACATCCATTGCGCTGCGCTAGGCCTCACTTTTTATAACTAAAAAGTAAGCAAAAAGTTTTGGGGTGCCTCAATGCGCTATCTTGCTGATTAAACTTTTTATGCTCACTCCTTGTCGCTTATTCGTCACCCCAAACCCCTGGGTTATTTTGAATTGTATTTTAAGGCGAGCCTAGAAAAATTTAGGATAAAATTTATGCCAAAATTTCTTTACTAAATTTTCCTGTTTGAGCGGAGCGAGTTGAAAATTTTGCTAGAAATTATTGGCATAAATTCCTAAATTTTTCTCTAGCTCGCGATTTTTGCGCCGCTTTATTAAAAAAGCGGCCCCAAGCGGAGCGGAAAATCTAGCGAAGCGTCACAAATAATAATCTAAGAAAAAAGTATACGATAATATATAAATAATAATATAAAAAAACAGCC
>JBAXOH010000083.1:0-3445 GCA_037133335.1 bacterium | reverse complement strand
GCTATGGCCGAGGTAATTGAAATTAATGATAAAATAAAAGGGATTATCATGAGCCATAGGGTTAATTTAACGCTTGACGATTTGGTAAAAGATCAAAACTTTATAACTATGAAGCAAGATGGTATAATTAAAGTCATGATGGGATTAACCACAATTGAAGAAATTTTGCGCACCATCCATGTCTAATTAATATTTTTAAATAATATTTCTCATGACGAAAGAAAAAATAAAAATTTTACTGGTTGAGGATGATTTATTTTTAATGGGGATGTATGCCACTAAATTTGAGTTGGAGAATTTTAAAGTCGTTGTGGCTGAAGATGGTGAAAAAGCTATACGAATCGCCGCCAAAGAAATGCCGGATATAGTGCTTTTGGATATAATGCTGCCCAAGCAAAACGGTTTTGAAGTTTTAAAACAGCTTAAAGCCGATAAAGCGACCGTTAATATTCCGGTGATACTTTTAACCAATTTGAGCCAAAAGGATGAAATTGATAAAGGTTTAAAAATGGGAGCCGTAGATTATCTGGTTAAAGCGCATTTTATGCCTTCGGAAGTAGTGGATAAAATAAAAAAAATGTTAAATAAACAATAATATGGAAGTGCCGTCAATTTTGTTAAATAGAATTTTATCGGAAATGGCCAAAAAAAACGGCTCGGATTTGCATTTAATAATGGGTAGCCGGCCGATGATAAGAATAAACGGTGAATTTGCTCCTTTGGCCGACCAGGAAATGATAACCGCCGAGGTTATAACTAAAATAACAGAAACTCTTTTAAGTCAGGAGGAAATTGTTAAATTAAAAGAAGACAGGAGCGCGATTTTAGTAAGAAATATCGCCAATTTTCGTTTTAGAATTAATATTTTTTATCAAAAAGAATCTTTAGCTCTGTCTTTCCATTATATTTCCAGCGTCATTAGAAATTTCTCCGATTTAGGCTTGCCCGAAGTCAGCCGTAATTTTTTAAAGGTTGAACCGGGGTTATTAATCTTCGCCGGCGTTTATAATTCCGGCAAGACTTCCACGGTCGCTTCTTTTATTGAAGAAATAAATAAAACCAGTGCTAAAAATATTGTCACTATTGAAGACCCGATTGAATATTTATTTACCAGCAAGCAAAGCCTCATAACCCAAAGACAAATCGGCCGGGACGTAAATACGGTGGCTAAAGCTTTGGATTATTGCCTGAATGAAGATTTAGATATTGTTTACATTAATGAAATTAAGGATGATGAAGTTTTTAATTTAGCTCTGCCGAAGATTTTTGAGCTAGCCTCGGGAAATTGCCTGGTCGTTTTAGAAGTAAACGCGGATAGCTCGGAAAGAGTTTTGGGGAAAATTTTAGACGGTATTAGCCAAAAAATGTCCGGTGAGGCCGCCCGCTATAATCTGGCTGATATTTTAGTCGGAGTGGTAGTACAAAAATTGGTTAAACGGCGAGGCGGCGACTTAATTTTAGCCAACGAGATATTATTAAATAATTCCGCGGTTAAATCTTTAATCAGAGAAGGTAAAATATATCAGCTGCAAAATACCATTCAGACCTCGAAAAAAGACGGAATGGTTAGCCTTAGTAAATCTTTAGCTGATTTAATAGAATCCGGAGAAGTTAGGCGTGAAGATACGTAACAATCAATCCCGCGTTAATCAGGCGGGCGTGATAATCGTTTAATATATGCCAATTTATAGATACAAAGCGGTTGATAAAAATAAAAAACCTCAAGAAGGATTAGCCGAGGCCGATAGCAAGGAATATGTGGAAGAGATTTTAAAGGAGCGCGGCTTTACTATTGTGGCGATTTCGGAAGAGAAGGCCAACAATGAATTAAATATCAGTTTTTTAAATCGGATAAAAGGCAATGATATAGTGGTTTTTTCCCGCCAATTTTCAGTGCTGGTTTCGGCCAATATTCCCATGGTGCAAGCGCTTAAGGTTTTAGTTGAGCAAACGGCTAACGTTAAATTAAAAATGATAATTTCCGAAGTGGCTGACGAGGTTGACGCCGGTTCGCCTCTATCCGAAGCTTTAGCCAAACGATCGGATATTTTTGGCAATTTTTATATAAGTGTTATTAAATCCGGCGAAACTTCCGGTAAGCTTGATGAAGTTATGGGTTATCTGGCGGACGAAATGGAAAAAGATTATGATATGATGAGTAAGATAAAAGGGGCGATGATTTATCCGCTTTTTGTTTTAAGCGCTTTATCGGTTGTCGGCGTTGTCATGATGATTTTTGTAGTGCCGAAGCTTACCTCGATTCTTACCGAAAGCGGCGCTGAATTACCGATAACCACAAGAATATTAATCGGCACGTCGGGTTTTATGGTGAGTTATTGGTGGCTGCTTTTAGTTATAGTTTTTGGCTTATTTTTCGGCGTTAAATTTTATGCCTCAAGGCCATGGGGCAAAAGGCAGTTGGATTTTTTAAAATTGAAATTACCGATTTTCGGCCATTTGTTTCAGCTGATTTATTTAGTGCGGTTTACCCGTTCTATGAATACTTTAATCGTTGGCGGTGTTACCATAGTCAGCAGCTTAAAAGTGTCCGCTGAAGTCGTCGGCAATCAAATTTATCGGGAATTAATTGAACAAACCATTAAGGCGGTTGAGGATGGTAATTCCATTTCCAGCGTTTTTGAGAATTCAAAAACCATACCGAAAATGGTTACCCAGATGCTTTCAATCGGAGAAAAAACCGGCAAGATGGACGTTGTTTTAGAGAGAATAACTAATTTTTATAATCGTGAAGTTTCCAATATCGTGGCTAATTTAATGACTTTACTTGAACCGGTGGTTATGATAGTTATGGGAGTCGCCGTTGGCATTATGGTTGCGGCGATAATTTTACCGATGTATAATTTAGCCAGTAGCGTATAATTTTAAAATATTAATAAATTTAAAGAAAAAAACATGAAAAAAAATCTTAAGTCCAATGCCCGGGGTTTTACCCTGGTTGAACTTTTGGTAGTAATTAGCATTATCGGCATTTTATCGTCTTTCGCCGTGGTTTCACTTAACAGCGCCAGAAATAAGGCTAGAGATGCTTTAAGAAAAGCCGATATGACCCAGATTAGAACCGCCATGTATCTTTACTATGATGATAACGCAGCTTATCCTATCTGCGGTACCTGGAATGATTCAACACCAGATTTTGGCGCGGTCGCCGCTGCCGGTTCGGTCTGCTATAACACGACTCTGACTACGGCCTTATCTTCCGGCACTAAGCCTTATTTTGGGAAAATGCCTAAAGATCCGAAAAATCCAACCAACAGCAATGCCGTTGATTCCACCTATCTTTATCGTTATGTAAGCAAAGGGGACGGTTCGGAGTATGCTTTAGTTTATCGGATTGAAGATAATACCGATTTGCAGGTTTTGCGAGGCTGGTAGTATAAAATTATTTTTTATGTTATAATTGTGTATAAGTACAATTGTATATTAT
>JBAXOH010000082.1:0-3451 GCA_037133335.1 bacterium | reverse complement strand
GTTTAATTTTAAAAGATAAAATAATTTTTATTTTATCTAGATATATTTTAAAAAATTCAACGGCTATCGTTTTTAGCACTAACTGGCAAAAAGAGATTTTTGAAAAATATTATGGCTTAGATTCTAGAAAAAATCATATTATAGAAAATTATTTTGAGATTAAAAAATTGGGTGCAGAGAATATAAGCGAGAAAAAATTTATTTGGGCCGGCCGGCCGATAAAAATAAAAAATATAGAACGGCTTAAACAAGCTTTTAGCCAGGCGCGAAAAATAAGCCCGGAGCTAAGCCTAAATATCGTTAAAGACATGTCTTATGAAAAGCTGCTTGAGGAAATAAAAAAGTCTTATGCCGTGATTTATCCATCGCTTAGCGAAATCAGCCCGAATTTTATTTTAGATGCTATAAGCTACTATAAGCCGTTTATTTTAACTAAAGAATCCGGTTATTACGAGATGTTTAAATCCATTGGTTTATTTGTAGATCCGTTAGACGAGGAAGATATAAAAAATAAAATATTATTTTTAGCCGATAATAAAAATTATCTTGAATATAAAAATAAAATTATAAATTTTAATTATAAGCATACTTGGGCGGATATTGCGGGGGAGTTCATGAATGTTTATAAAAATTTGTAGCTAATCGTATCATATTGATACGATTAAGTGGTATAAATGATATGAATAAAAAATATGGTAAAATAATAAAATATGAACAAGTTTAAAAATAATTTTGCTTATATTGATGGAAATAATTTTTATCAGGGCATAAAGAGTTCAGGGCGGAAAATAAATTTTCGTCTTTTTAGAAGATGGTTGTCCGATAAGTATGGAATTAAGCGAGCGTATTATTTTATTGGCTTAATACCAAAAGAAAAAGATTTATATATTTCATTGCAAAAAGATGGTTATACTTTAATTTTTAAGGAGGTTGTTTATGATGGTGATGGTAAACCCAAAGGAAACTGTGATGCTGATTTGGTTTTGCAGGCTACAGTCGATTTTTTTGAAAAAAATTGTGATAGCCAAGTTTTAATTAGCAGTGATGGCGATTATTCATGTTTGGCAAAATTTTTGAAAAATAAAAATAAATTAACGGCCATATTGTCACCATATCCAAAAGACAGATGTTCTATTTTGTTAAAAAGAGTAAATGCTCCGATTATTTATTTAAATGATATTAAAGATAAATTTCAGCAAATAAAAAAGCCCCTAGTAAGGACGGAACCTTAAAAGGGTCTTTTTCGTAGAAATTCTAATATAATAATAGCAAATACTTAATTAGGTGTCAAATAAATTTTATGATAAATAGATATTTTATCTACTATTAGCCAAAATAACATGAAGATATTAAGCCTTGGTTTAGACAATTCAATTTTAAACAAAACTTCCGCTTTAGCCGGGAGAGTTATTGAATATGGCGAACTAGTTGAAAAGTATACGGTAATTGTTCCGAGCGCTGATAGAATAGAATTAGCGCTTAGCGAAAAAATAAAAGCCTACGGCTCGAGTGGAAATAATAAATTAGCGCAATTTTTTAAAATTTATAAGATAGCCGAGAAATTATTAGTAGAAGAAAAATTTGACATTATAACCGTACAAGATCAGTATTATTTAGCTTTAATTGGTTTAGGTTTATCAAAAAAATTTAAAATTGGATTAGAAATTCAGGTACATGGTTTTGAAAAATATTATGGCTTAAGAAAAATAATCGCTAAATATGTTTTACCGCGAGCTAACGCCGTTAGGTGCGTTAGCCAAAGATTAAAAAAACAGTTGATTAATGAGTTCGGCGTGAAAGAAGAAAAAATTACTGTCGTGCCGATTTTTGTAGATACTAATTTGTCATTGCGAGACGCTCCGCCAGCGGGCAGAGGCGGTCGGGGCAATTTTATTTTTCTGACCGTTGGCCGTTTAGTTTCGGTTAAAAATATCGGTTTACAAATTGAAGCAATGGCGGAAGTGGTAAAAAAATATCCTAATACGGAATTATGGATAATTGGCGATGGCGCGGAACGAATGGAGCTGGAAAAGTTGAGCCACGATATACGAGCTACTAATTATGTGAAGTTTTTAGGTTGGCAGAATAATTTAGATAATTATTATAATCAGGCAGATGCATTTATTTTGACGTCTAACTCGGAGGGTTGGGGCATGGCCGTAATTGAAGCCGCTAGTTTCGGCTTACCGATTATTATGACTGACGTTGGCTGCGCCGGCGAAGTTATAAAAGACGGAGATAGCGGCTTAGTGATTCCCATAGGTAATAAAGAAAAATTAGTTGAAGCTATGTTAAAAATTATTGAAGATGAAAATTTAAGAAAAAAATTAGGAGCCAATGCTAAATTGGCCGTAAGTCAGTTGCCGAATAAACAAGAAATTTTAGGGTTATATAAAAAATTATGGGAGAAGGCGATGATAATATGAAATTATTAATTTTAACTCAAAAAGTTGACATAAACGATGATGTACTTGGCTTTATGCATGGTTGGATTATTGAATTTGCTAAACATTGCGAAAAAATAACCGTTATC
Organism: bacterium; assembly: GCA_037133335.1. GTDB lineage: Bacteria > Patescibacteriota > Patescibacteriia > Patescibacteriales > GWC2-42-12 > JACPHD01. Next base: position 918 of record JBAXOH010000082.1, on the reverse strand, counting down.
GCTTTGGGCGTGGGGAAATATGATTTGCCGGAAAATGTAAAAGTTTTTTCTTTAGGCAAAGAAAAAGGCGAGTCAAAAATAAAATATTTAGTTAATTTTTATAAATACATCTGGCAAGAACGGAAAAATTATGATGCGGTTTTTGTACATATGAATAAAGAATATGTCTTATTAGGAGGAATATTATGGAAATTATGGCGAAAAAAAGTTTGTTTATGGTATAATCATGCCAAAGGTAATATCTCGTCTGATATTGGTGGTTATTTGTCAGATATAATTTTTTATACTTCGCCGTTTTCTTATTTTTCAAAAAATAAAAAAGCTAAAATAATGCCGGTAGGCATAAATACGGATATATTTTTTAGAGATGAAAGCGTAAAAAAAATCAGTAATTCAATTTTATGTTTAGGCAGAATTTCTCCGGTAAAAAATGTTGATACTTTAATTAAAGCCGCGAAAATTTTAAAAAATAAAAACAAGCAATTTGTTATTAATATTATTGGTTCGCCAACGGATGATATTTATTATAGTAAGTTAAAAAAAATGGTAGAAGATTACGGATTGAGCCAAGAAGTTAATTTTCGAGAGGGGATCGCAAATTTAAAAACTCCAGTTGAATATAATAAAAATGAAATATACATAAATTTAACTGATTCCGGATCTATGGATAAAACCAGTTATGAAGCTATGGCCTGCGGAGTGCCGACGATTTTATGTAACCGTTCGTTTGAAAAAATATTTCCTGAAGAATTTTTATTAAATTTGATGTTTAAAGAAAATGACGAGAACGATTTAGCGCAAAAATTAGCTCAGGCGCTAATAATAGGGGATGAATTTAAAATAAAATACAGTGTCTGGTCGCAAAAATATGTTTTAGAAAATCATAGCGTTAAAAAATTAGTTGAGATGATAATAAAT
>JBAXOH010000081.1:0-3461 GCA_037133335.1 bacterium | reverse complement strand
GAACAGTAATGGTAAATATAAATTTGATAAGGAGCAATTTGTAGAAGCCGGTGATTTTTATATTTTAGATAATATTAAAAGTAAGTTGGCGTTTAAAAACACTGAAGATGTAATTAGCTTATATAATAATTTTGATGAATTAGTTGATAAAGTTGAATATTCCGGCGCGGTTCAAGGCGAAGCTTACGCCCGCGGAGTTAACGGCAAATGGTTTTGGACCACCAAGGGAACGCCGAGTGATGAAAATATTATAAGTCTAGCCGACAGCAAAAGCATAATTACAGTTCAGAAGTCTAAAGTCGTTTTAAACGCGGCTGGTTATATAGAAATAGATTTAGAGAAAATAAAAGAATTAGAAATTGGCAGTTTAGTTATAGTTAAAGGCACGGTGGCGGTTGAACCAGGAGTTTTAGGCGTGCAAATATTTTATATTGTTGGCTCGCCGGGCATGCAAATTTATAATTATAAAAAAGATTTTCCAATTTTAAAAATAGGCGACTATATCGAAGTAACCGGTGAATTAACGCAAACGCAGGGAGAATTTAGAATAAAAACTAAAGATAAGAATGGTATAAAAATAGTTGAGCGTAATCAGCCGCCTTTAGCTCTAGCGGTTAAGGGTGACGAAGTTAGCGAAGAAAATATCGGTCAGCTTATAACTATTAACGGTGAAATTACCGATAAAAAAAGTACTTCACTGTATGTTGACGATGGCAATGGTGAAATTTTTGTTTATATCAAACAAAGTACCGGTATTAATACAAAAAGTTTGGCAGTCGGGCAGAGGGTTGCGGTGACCGGCATCTTAAGTAAGACTCAAACCGGGCTTAGATTATTGCCGCGTCGTCAGGCAGATATTATTTTAATTAATTCAACGGCCGAGCTAGAACCAAAAGTTTTAGGCGAAACGGTGTCAGCCGGTGAATGGAATCTAGCTGAGAGGGATAAAAAATTAGAGTTGTTTAAGTATTTATTAATTATTGCTGTTGGTGCCATAATTGTATTAATCGGGTTATTTATAAAAATAAAAAGAAAACAGGCATAGTTTTAAAATAATTTTTAAAATTATAAATCTTGACATTAAGTAAACCTTAATACATTACCCGCTCAAATAAAAACAAGAGCGGGTTTTTTTATTGGCGGGATATGCTATAATTATTTAATAATGTAAAAAATAAAAACTTAATGCTTATGAAAAAAATAAATTTATTTTTTCTTGTCATAATGCTTTTTATTATTGGAGGAGCGACGATCGGATTTTATTTTTATAAAATAACAACAGAAGAAAATTTGTTAAGCTGCCCTGGTTGCAATGTTTTAATTATTGCTTTTGACGCAGAGCAGGCAAAACACGTAAGTTCTCTCGGCTATTCAAAGTTAACCACGCCGACTCAAGACGCTTTAGCTAAAAAAGGTTTTTTATTTACTAATGCCATCGCCCAATCTTCCTGGACTATTCCGTCTTTTATGTCTTTTTTTACTTCTTTATATCCATCGGAACATAAATTAACAAATAAATTTATTGAATTTTCTAAAGACAAAAAAGTTATAAACAACTTCAAAAATATATCTCCCGACAAAACAACTATGGCGGAAGTTTTTAAAATTAACGGCTATCAAACGGCCGGTTTTACCGGAGACGCCGGAGTCGGAGCGCAGTTTGGCTATAATAAAGGTTTTAATGTCTACGTTGACAGTGCTACGCCGTTCGCCGGTTTTGAAACTTCGATTCCTCCGGCGCTTGAATGGCTAAAAACTAATAAAGACAATAAATTTTTTATGTTTTTACATAGCTACGGCGATCACGGCCAATATGATCCGCCGATCGGTTATTCAAAAGAATTTTTAGATTTTAATTATGCCGGACCATTAAAGGGCGGTAAAGAAGAGCAAGCTAGATTAAGAGAAGAAGGTCTGGCTAAAGGAGAATTAAATTTAACTGAAGCTGATTACAAATTTTGGCGGGCTCTTTATGATGAAAAAATATATAATAGTGACAAGCAAGTCGGAGACTTTTTGAAAGAATTTGATAAGCTTGGCCTATCAAAAAATACCATTATAATCGCTTTAGCCGATCACGGCACTGAAATCGGAGAACATAAAAAATTTGATCATGGTTCTACGCTTTATGATGAATTAATTAATGTTCCTTTAATTATAAAATTTCCAAATAATATTAGTAAAATCATAAACAGCCAAGTTAGAGCCATTGACCTTATGCCGACAATAATTGAAGCACTGGGGTTAAAGATAGATGAAAAAGTTAAAAATCAAATGCAAGGGCAAAGCCTAATTTCTATTATGGATGGTAATGAGACCTTCGGCTTAGACGCTTTTTCTGAAACCGATTATAGAAATTATACTCATAAAAAAAGCCTGCGGACTGTTGATGGTTGGAAATTCATTTATACTTTCGAAAACAATCAAAAAGAACTCTATAATATTAAGTCTGATCCCGGCGAAACAGATAATTTGATGGAAAAAGAACCGAGAATCGCCTACGAGCTTGAACAAAAACTTTTTGATTATATTAAAAATACCGGGCAGGATATTTCTCTGCTTAAAAATACCGGCTGCTTGCCGGTTTATGGAGAATTCTGCACAGAAAAATTAGTAAAATGAAAAATGTGAAAAATATTTTAAGTCGAATTATTAAATTTGATAAAAGATTAATTTTATTGGTTTTAGTAGTTGTTTTAATCGCTTTTTTTGTTGTTTATTTAAAAATAAAGGAACCTAAAGATTTTACCGGCGGAAAAAGTATAATGAACGACAAAAGGCCAAATATTGTTTTAATTTCAGTTGATTCTTTGAGGGCTGACCATGTTTCCTCCTACGGTTATTATAGAGAGACTACGCCGAATATTGACAATTTAGCTAAAGAAGGAATTTTGTTTAAAAATAATATTTCCCAAGCGTATTTAACGCCGATAAGTGAGATGGCGGTTCATACCGGGATGTATCCAAGTTCAAGCGGTTTTTTTGGTTTTGATACAGTTTTGCCAAAAAACATTACTACTTTGGCACAAATTTTAAAAAGTTATGATTATCGTACCGCCGCTTTCGGCAGTTCGCCGGAATTTTTTATTCACCCCGCAATTTTAGACAGCTTCAATCGAGGATTTGATGTTTATGATTTTTTTAATCAACCTGCTGAAAAAATATCGCCAGAGACTTATCGAATTGATCTTGTAGATCAAAAAAAAGTATTAAATTTTTTAAAAAAAGATCAAGAAAAACCATTTTTTCTCTGGTTGCCGATGGGATCGGCCCATTTTCCTTATGGCAAATTTTCAGAAATTTTTAGAGATAAAAATTACGATGGCGTTTTTAAAGATAAAATTTTAAATTTTAATTGGTCTAATGGAGTTTTACCCTGGATTTATAAAAATAATCTCTATCAGCAGATTGATAAAGGTAAGATAGTGGCAGAAAAAATTGATAATAAAGATATTCAATAT
>JBAXOH010000080.1:0-3489 GCA_037133335.1 bacterium | reverse complement strand
CAATCTTGGTCAGGGCTTTGTCACCCTGTCTCGGTCTGGGCCAAAGCCAACATGCTAGACAAAAAAGCCAAACAAAAAATCATTAACAAATTTAAGGTTCATGAAACCGACACCGGATCTTCTCAGGTGCAAATTGCTATCTTAACTGAAGAAATCAAGCAATTGACCGAACACTTAAAAAAACACAAACATGACCATTCCTCAAGACGCGGCTTATTAAAAAAAGTTAGCGAACGAAGACGTTTGTTAAAATATTTGCAAAAAGAAGATGAAAAAGCTTTTGATGAACTGGCTAAAGCTTTAAAATTAAGAATTGCCAAAAAAATGATTGAAGACGAAGAAGCCAGACAAAAAATTGAAGATGAAATTTTAGCTAAACAAGAATTAAAAGCCGAACAAGCTGAAGAAGCGGAGAATGAAAGAGCTGAAGCCGAAGACCATAAAAACAAAGAAGACGAATAATAAATAATATATGATTAAACATAAGGAGCAACGTATTGGCGTCTTAGTAGACGTTTCCAATATGTATCATAGCGCTAAAAATCTTTTTAAAAGAAGAGTTAATTTTAAGGAAATATTAAAAGAAGCGGTCGCCGGAAGAAAATTAATCCGCGCCACGGCCTATGTTATAAAAACCGAAAATGAAGAGGGTAATGCTTTTTTTGAAGCTTTAAGCCAGCAGGGCTTTGAAGTTAAGATGAAAGATTTGCAAATTTTTGCCGGCGGCGCTAAAAAAGCCGATTGGGATGTTGGCATTACCGTTGACGCGATTAAACTAGCAGAAAAATTAGATGTGGTAATTTTAATTACCGGTGACGGCGATTATATTCCATTAGTAAATTATTTACAGAACACCAAAGGCTGTCTGGTTGAAGTTATGGCTTTCCGCCAAACCGCCTCAAGTAAATTAATTGAAGAAGCCGACGACTTTACAAATTTAAGCGAAGATAAAAAATATTTATTAAAATAATTAATGCTTGACCAGCGAACAGATAGTACTGTGGCTTAACCATAGTTCTGTAGTTTGTTGGTCAAGCGCAATAAAAAAGTATGAACGAACAAACATTCAGTTGCGACTGGCTTGGCCGCACTCTCACTATTAAAACTGGCAAACTTGCCAAACAGGCTGACGCCGCCGTTACCGTGCAATACGGGGATACGACTGTTTTAGCTACGGTCGTAGAAGCTAAAGAAGAGCGCGAAGGCATTGATTTCTTCCCGCTAACAGTTGAATTAGAAGAAAGACTTTACGCCGCCGGCTTAATTAAGGGCTCACGCTGGGTTAAGCGTGAAGGCCGTCCGTCCGAAGAAGCGGTTTTAACCGGCCGTATGATTGACCGCGCTATTAGACCGCTTTTTAGTCCTGACTCAAAAAAAGATGTCCAAGTTATAATTACGGTTCTTTCGGCTGACGGCAAAAACGATTATGATATTGTTTCTTTAGTCGCGGCTTCAGCCGTTTTATCTATTTCCGGTTTAAATTGGAAAGGGCCAATCGCCGGAATTAGAATTGGCCGAGTTAAGGGCAAATATATTTTTAACCCAACTTATGAAGAAAGATTAGTTAGCGATATGGATGTAATTGTTGCTGGAACTAACGCTAAAGTTGTTATGCTTGAAGCTGATGGCAAAGAGATTGTAGAAGCTGATATGATTGAAGCGATTAATATCGGACAAAAAAATCTGCAAGCCGCCATTGATGTAATTAAAGAAATGCAAAAAAATGTTAAGGTAACGAAAAAGGCAGCGGCTAAAAAATTAATCGGCCCAGAAGAAATTGAAACAGAAAAAGAATTAGAGAAAATTTTTGACATAGCTAAGTCTTGGCTTAACAAAAATATTCCGGTAATTTTATTTGATAAAACTCATTACACTAAAGGCGAAAGAAAATCAGCCGTAGCCGCTATCAAAGAAGGTTTAAATCAACATTTATTTGATCAAAATGTGGATAAAAATAAACGCTCAGCCGCGATTAAGCATTTAGTTGAAGAAATGGTTGAAGCTGAGGTTACTCGGGCCATCTTAAAAGATAAAAAAAGAGTTGATGGCAGAAAATTAGATGAGATTAGAAATTTATCAGCCGAAGTAAGCATGCTGCCCCGAATTCATGGTTCCGGTCTATTTAGCCGTGGTGAAACTCAAATCTTATCAATCGTTACTTTAGGCTCTCCTGGCATGGAACAATCTTTAGAAGGTTTAGAAGGCGTTGGCACTAAACGCTATATGCATCATTATAATTTCGCTCCGTTTTCGGTAGGCGAGGCTAAATCGTCAAGATCGCTTGGCCGAAGAGAAATCGGCCATGGCGCGCTAGCGGAAAAAGCCTTAGTCCCGGTTTTACCGAGCAAAGAAGAATTCCCTTACACTGTGCGCGTAGTTTCGGAAACTTTAGGTTCAAATGGCTCCTCTTCTATGGCTTCAACTTGCGGTTCATCTCTAGCTTTAATGGATGCAGGCGTACCGATTAAAAAAGCCGTAGCCGGCATTGCTATGGGTTTAGCTTCTAACAAGGATATGAGCGAATGGGAAATCTTAACCGATATTCAAGATTTAGAAGACGGCGCCGGAGGTATGGATTTTAAAATAACCGGCACGACCGACGGCATAACCGCTATTCAATTAGATACTAAAACCGACGGCCTAACTCAAGAAATTGTTGAAAAAACAATTAATCAAGCAAAGAAAGCTAGATTAGAAGTTCTTACGGCTATGAACAAAGCGATTGATAAATCAAAACCTGATTTATCTCCTTATGCTCCGCGCATTACCAGCTTTAGTATTGAACCTGATCGCATTAGAGAAGTTATCGGCACCGGTGGAAAAGTTATCAATGAAATAATCGCCGCTACCGGCGTTTCAATTGATATTGATGACGACGGTTTAGTTGTGGTTTGTGGAACTGACGCGGCAAAATGCCAAGAAGCCGTAGATTCAATTAAAAATATCGTCCGCGATTTTGAACCGGGCGAGGTTTTTAAAGGTAAAGTCGTTAGGCTAATGGATTTCGGCGCTTTTATTCAATTAACTCCGAATAAAGACGGTATGGCACATGTTAGCGAACTCGCTCCGTACCGGGTTGGTCGGCCAAGTGATTTCGTAAATATTGGCGACGAAGTTATGGTAAAAATTATTGAAATAGACGACATGGGACGAGTTAATTTAACCTTAAAAGATTTACCGGAAAACGAACATTTATGGAAAGACGGTAAAGGCAAGCAAGAAATGGGTGCTTTCGGCAACGGCCCAAGATCTAACGGCGGCGGTGATCGTGGCGGACGCGGCGGCGGATTTAGAAGATAAAAAATTCCTTCACATAAATCCCCACACCTATATCACAGATGTGGGGATGAAAAACACTCCTTAAAATAAGGAGTGTTTTTGTTTTATCTATGATATAATTTAAGCAATATTATATTTATGGAAAAATATTATTTTATAAATCATATCGCCCTTGGGGCACTATACTTCTATATTATTTTAACGGTTTTT
>JBAXOH010000079.1:0-3492 GCA_037133335.1 bacterium | reverse complement strand
AAACTAACGCTCGAAGTTTATAAAAATTGCTTATAATAAAATATACCGGCAAAAAAACATTATCGGTTTGATAATGTTTTTTTGTTAAATTTAAAAAGTAGCTAATATTAAAATAAAATTTTGTATTTTTTAAATTATTGGCGTAAACTATTGACATAAAGCATAAAATATGATATAGTAATTTATTACTAAAATATTATGGAAGTAAAGAAAATTTTAATACCAAATAAGCCGCATTTAGATCCGATTGCCGCGATTTATTTGCTAAAAAAATATGGCCAAGAAAAATTTCCCGGGATTGCTTCCGCGGAGATTATTTTTTGGGAAAATAGCCATGACCCCACGCCGGAAGATATTAATAAATTTATAGTTGAAAAAGTTTTATCAATTGATATCGGCGGCGGCATGTTCGATCATCATGAGGGCCCGGAGCAGGAGACCGCCTCGTCTCTCGTGGCTATAAATTTAGGTATTGAAAAAAAACCGGAATTAACCGCTTTATTAAATTATGTCAGGGAAGATGATTTAGAGGGTTTGCATAATCGCTACGGCGATTTAGCTTATTTAATAAAATGTTTTCATAAACAAAAACTATCTTCAGAAAAAGTAGTTGAACTTGGCTTAAGACTAATAAATTATTTTCAGGCTTCTCAGATTGATTGGTGTTTAAATGTTAAAAAAGAATATGAAGACAAATGCAAGATTTATAAAATTAAAAGATTTTCAAATAAAATTAAAATCGGCGTGGTTGAATCTGATAATTCGCAGCTGGCTAATTACGGCATAACCATGGATAATCTTTCCGCGGTAGTGCAGAAGCGTTCAACCGGCCATGTTGTTATTTTAACTAATAAGCATCATCGCTTAAATATAAAAGAAATCGTGGCTGCTATTAGAATGAGAGAGTTAGAATTAGGCGGCTATAATAAATCGGTTAATCCGGCTAAATTGCAATTTGAAGGCAAACACTCGTTAATTCCCAATTGGTTTTATCATAGAAGTTTAAATGCTTTTTTAAACGGCTCCGAAGCTTTAAACAAAGCCGAGCCGACCAAACTTAAATTAAGCGAAATTGTTTCTTTTGTTTGGAACGGTTTAAGCTCTGAGCATTCAGAATATTGTGACTGCCATCAGAATAGTTTAAGCTGCCCTTTTTCTAAATATGGTTTTAGTAAATGCCAAAGCAGGAAGGGATAATATATAAGCGATTCGCGCAATCTTTTGTTTATTAAATTTAGTAAATAGAAGATTGCGAATAATTGCAAGGTCATTAACAACAGACATAAGTCTGAACATAAACAATCAAAATACAACAATAGGAGGAAAGAAGATGGATAAAATTACGTTGAAAGCGGAAGCGTTATTCAGTGGTGTGGGGTGTCCGGTGTGTGGCAACAAAAAGTCTGAGAGCGCTAAAACTTGCCACTTATGCCGGAAAACCATCGGTTCCGCGGCAACAAAAGCCGTGGATAATTTCGTTGAAGCCATGTGCGATGCCCTGTTCGGCAACGCCGCGGCCAACTCCGGCAATGTAGTACGGGCCAACATTTGGGGTCGACCTGTACTGGCCAACCTGACGCTTGACCGAGATACGATTTTTCATCCGGCCAAAAACGACATCGAGTCCTACTGGGAATGCCGAAGGTCGGTCCCTGGGAGGTTCGTCTCGGTTTACATCTTCGGGCTTGACCCTGACGTTGGATATGGCCAAGAGGTGTGCGGGCTGGCCGAGCTCAAGATTAAAAATCCCAAAGGCGCGCCTGTCCATTACATCCGGGTACAAGCTGTGAAGGGCGTCAAGTCTGACGTCAAATTGGCTGTTTTTTCCCAAAGCGAAGACGAGAGGATCACCAACGCGGGGCTGGGATTGCCATCCCATATCTTTGACGACGAAAAGTACGGTTTTGCCATCGGCTTCCTGCCGGCAGTGAAACCGCAACCAGTTGCCGAAGCTTGCGCCGGTTAGCGCAAGCCACAGACAAAGGTCTGAATGCAAATGCTTACTAAAAGCAAATGCCTTCAGACCTTATTTTTTTAGAAAAATTAACACTTTCTTATTTTTTATATTTTGTGTTATAATAATAATTGTTAATAACTATCAGCCCTGCTTTAAAAACAGAAAATTTTTTGTATTTAAAAAATAAATGGCTTTAAATAAATTTTATAATTTAGAAATTAATTCGGACGTGAAATCGTCTCGTTTTGTCGTTGATTTAAAACAAAATCTGCTTGAGAAGGAAGCGCAGCAACCTAAAATAAAAAAATCGCAAAATATCGAAGAAAAATTTGAAAAATTTGCGGAAATTGATTATAGGGGGATATTAAAGAAAGGAAAGGATAAAAGCGGAGTTTATTTGACCAATATAGTTAAAGCGCTGAAACCAGAGATTGCCGCGCCGGCAAAGTTTTTTTTGCGAAGCGGGTTAGCTTGGCCTCTTAACGCTTCTAATAATGATAAAAAAAACAAGAAACCAGAGATTGCTTCGTCGCTTAACGCTCCTCGCAATGACAAATTATCTAACCAGCTAACGCTTGTTGTTTTAAGCAAGCTGCTATATGTTGTTTTAAAAAAGTTTTTTATTTTATTTTATAAAATTTGTTACGCCATCGGCTGGGCCATAGCTTTTATTTTTATACTGGCTTATTTTTTTATTTTAGCCGTCTTTAGCCCGTTTATTAAAATTATAAAGCTTGTATTTCTTAAGTTTAAAAATATTTTACCGGCAGGGTTTAAAACGGCGCGGTCTTTTTTATCGATGGCGTTAGCGAAATTGTTTCGCCCGCTGCAGTTGCTTAAAACGGCTAAGAAAAAGAAACAGAAAAAAAGCTATAAACCAGAAAGGTTTATTTCTGCGGTTGAAATAATCGATAATACGCGATTCGGCTTATTAAAGCCGGTTTTGGTTTTTGCCGGAATACTGCTTCTTATAATTCTTCCGGTTAAAGCATTTTCTTATTATAAAGCCATAGATGCCGTTAAGGGCAAGGTTTTAGGGGCTAGCGAGAGCGCTATGGGCGATTTAATAGCGGCCGGGCAATCAGCCGCAAGCTTTAATTTTAATCAAGCCGGGCAAGGTTTCGACCGCGCCGGCAGTAATTTTTTAAGCGCGCAAAATGAACTTAAAGAAATAAATAATTTGTTGTTTACTTTAGCTTCGGTTGTGCCCGATAAAAATATGCGATTGGCCGGCGCTAGTAAAAATATTTTAAAAGCCGGCGAAGCCAGCGCTAACGCGGGAAAAAATTTAAGCTTAGCTATAGAGAGTTTATTTAATTATAAAACCAACAGCACCGGCGATATTTTAGAAAATTTAAGTTCTTACGGGCATAAAGCCATAGCTGATTTAACCGAATTGACCAAGGCGTTAGATCAAATAAATAGCGACGTTATACCGGAAAATTATCAAAAAGAATTTATTTTATTAAAACAAAAAACCGGCGAATTGAGCCGCGGGTTAAATGAGTTTATCGGTTTAGCCGATAGTTTAAGCA
>JBAXOH010000078.1:0-3535 GCA_037133335.1 bacterium | reverse complement strand
GCAGCAAAAATTGGAATTGGCGTTAGTGGAAAATTTGCAAAGAGAAGATCTAAATGCCATTGAAACCGCCATCGCTTATAGAAAACTGATTGATGAATTTAATTTAAGCCAAGAAGAGTTAGCGGTTAGGGTTAGCCGGTCGCGGCCGGTTATAACCAATACTCTAAGATTTTTAAATTTACCGGAAGAAATTCAAAATGCCTTGATTGAGGGTAAAATAACCGAGGGGCATGCGAAAATAATTATTGGTCTGGAGACTGAGGCTCAGCAGTTCGCACTCTACAAAAAAATCTTATTAAATAAAATGAGCGTTGATCAGTCGCTTAAAGAAACTAGAATCATGGGCGGAACCAAGCAGGCTAGAATTAAAATAAATTATGCTGACAAAGACAAAGAATTTGCTTTCCGCCAATTTTTTGGCACTAAAGCGGAAGTTAAACGCAAAGGTAAAGGCGGAGAAATTATCATTTATTTTTATTCGGACGAAGAATTGGGCGAGATAGTGGAAAAAATAAAATAATTTATGGATTTATAAATATTTAAAAACAGGCGAAAATCCTGTTTTTAAATTTGCCAATTTGTTAAAAAATGTTATATTATAGTAATCAAAGGAGGCACAAAAATTTGTGCCTTTAGCGTATTTATATGAAATTTACCCATCTCCATGTTCATAGTCACTATTCTTTGCTTGACGGTTTAACTAAAATTGACGAGTTAATCCAAAAAGCTAAAGATGACGGTTGCGATAGTCTGGCCATAACCGACCATGGCGTGATGTATGGCGCTATTGAGTTTTATCAAAAATGTAAAAAGGCCGGTATCAAACCGATTATTGGCGTGGAAGCATATTTAGCTCCTGGCTCGCGCCTTGATAAAAATTCTAGGTCGGAAGAAAGAAATTATCATTTAGTACTTTTAGCTAAAGATAAAATTGGTTATCGCAATTTAATTAAATTAACTTCTATCGCGCATCTAGAGGGTTTTTATTATAAGCCTAGGATCGATTGGGAAGTTTTAGCAAAGCATAAAGACGGTTTAATTGCTTTAACCGCTTGTTTGGCTGGAGAAATTCCCAGGTTGGTAGCGGCTGATAAATTAGATAAAGCCAAAAAAAGAATTTTGGAATATGCCGAGCTATTCGGCCCGGGTAATTTTTATTTGGAATTGCAAAGTCATCCTAATCTAGAGAGCCAAGAAAAAGTTAACCAAGCCTTGATAAATTTTTCGCGCGAACTCGGCCTCCCCTTGGTTGCGACTAATGATGTCCATTATTTAAATAAAGATGATGATGAAGCTCAGGACGTTTTACTTTGTTTGCAGACTAAGAAAAAAAAGGAAGATCGGGATAGGATGATGATGCTGGGTGGAGACTATTCTTTTCGAGGCGCTAAAGAAATGTCCGAGTCTTTTAAGGACGTGCCTGAGGCTATTACCAACACTGGAAAAATCGCTGAAGTCTGCAATTTAGAAATTGAATTGGGTAAAATTCAGTTGCCGTATTTTATCGTGCCGGATGGGCAGAATGTTGACGGTTATATTGATAATTTATGCCATAACGGCTTGATTGAGCGTTACGGCGAAAGTTATGAAAAAATTGGTTTATTTATAAAAGAAAGAATGGACTATGAATTATCGGTTATTAAAAAAATGGGTTGGGCGTCATATTTTTTGATTGTGTCAGATTTTGTTAATTGGGCAAAGAATAATAAAATTGTGGTTGGTCCGGGCCGCGGTTCGGCCGCCGGTTCTTTAGTATCATATTTATTAAATATAACCAATATTGATCCGCTTAAATATGATTTATTATTTGAACGGTTTTTAAATCCGGACAGAATTTCCATGCCCGATATTGATATGGATTTTGCTGATGTTAGGCGTGATGAAGTTTTAAGATATGTTGAAGCTAAATATGGCAAAGATCACGTTTCGCAAATAATTACTTTTGGTACTATGGCGGCGCGGGCCGCGGTTCGCGACGTCGGCCGGGTGCTCGGCTATCCTTATGAATTATGCGATAAATTGGCTAAAATGATTCCGATGTTTTCTAAAATTAACGAAGCTGTTACCGAAATCGGCGAGTTAAAAGATCTTTATAAAAATGATCAGGCCGCTAAGCAAGTGATTGATTATGCCAAACGGCTTGAAGGCGTGGCGCGCCACGCCTCCACCCATGCCTGCGCCGTTATTATCACTAAAGATCAGCTTACCGAATATGTGCCTTTGCAATATGCCTCTTCGTCTGATCGTACCATCGTATCGCAGTTTTCCATGCACCCGGTAGAAGATTTAGGTTTGTTAAAAATGGATTTTTTAGGTTTGAAAAATTTAACAATCATAGAATCAGCCATAAAAATTATAAAAAATACTCGGGGAATTTTAATTAATATTGATAAAATTCCGCAAGACGATAAACTGAGCTATAAATTATTTCAAGCAGGAGAAACTACCGGCGTATTTCAATTTGAATCCAGCGGCATGAAAAGATATCTACGCGAGCTTAAGCCGACTGAGTTTGAAGATATTATCGCCATGGTAGCTTTATATCGCCCCGGGCCCATGGAATGGATCCCGGATTATATTAATGGTAAACATGGCCGGAAAAAGCCTAATTATTTGCATCCAAAGTTGGAGCCTATTTTAAAAAAGACTCATGGCGTGGCTATTTATCAGGAGCAGGTAATGCAAATCGCCCGTGATTTAGCCGGTTTTACCATGAGCGAAGCGGATGTATTAAGAAAAGCTATGGGTAAAAAAATTGTTAAATTATTAGCCGAACAAAAAGAAAAATTTATTGACGGTTGCGTTAAAAATAGTATCCCTAGCCAGCTGGCGGAAAAGATTTTTTCTTTTATTGAACCTTTCGCCGGCTATGGTTTTAATCGCAGCCACGCCGCCTGCTACGCTTTAATCGGTTATCAAACCGCTTATTTAAAGGCGCATTGGCCCACGGAATTTATGGCTGCGCTCTTAACCGCCGATCAGCAAAACACCGACCGCATTGCTATTGAAATTGACGAATGCCGGCATATGGGTATAAAAGTTATGGCCCCGGACATAAATGAATCTTTTGATTCTTTTACCGTGGTAACATCCGGTACGGAAAAAAATATGGCAGTTAGTTCGGAAGAAGCGCCTAATACTATCCGTTTCGGGCTTAAGGCGGTAAAAAATATTGGCGATCATATCGCCGAGGAAATAATTATTGAGCGTAAAAAGAACGGGCCGTATAAAGATATAACTGATTTGCTGGAAAGGGTTTGCGATAGAGATTTAAATAAAAAGTCGCTTGAAAGTTTAATTAAATCAGGCGGTCTTGATAAATTTGATGAACGCGGTTTACTGTTGGGCAATATGGAAAATATTTTGGAATTTAATCGTGAAACCACTAAGTCAAAATCAAACGGTCAAACTAGTTTATTCTCTGATGCCCCTAGTTTAAATTTCAGTCGCAAACTTAAGCTTGAGCAAGCGCCAGCCGCGACTCAGCGCGAAAAATTGGCTTGGGAAAAAGAATTATTAGGACTTTATATTAGTG
>JBAXOH010000077.1:0-3642 GCA_037133335.1 bacterium | reverse complement strand
GGTAAATTCCGTAAATATTTGATTCTCTTTTTTCATTGCGCTCTAAACGAACCGGCGACGAACTTCTGGTTTCAACTCCGGTTAAAACGGCGTCGGGATGAGCGAAGCCTTTGACTTTTTTATCTAACAATGGCAAAGCTTCTCGTAAACTTTTGATTACATAATCAGGCAAACAGGAATCTAGACTAGTTAAATTAACTCCCGGCTGATAGCTTGGCTTAACGCTTTTTATTTCGCTTGACGGCCTTTTGCTTAAAAAATCGCCAACCAGCTGAACCGGAGCGAAATAATTTTCGCCACCGGCCGCGTAAGCTTCTCTTTCCCAGCGGCGCTGAAATTCTATTCCGGCCAAAGGATGGTCCGAATTAAAATCGTCGGGCGTAACCGGCACTAATAAAGCGCTATTTGAATTTTCCCCGTCTTGGGCATATTCGCTCATGCCATTTACAACCACGCCACCTGCTTCGGAAGCCGCCGCTAAAACACGCCCGCCCGGACACATACAAAAAGTATAAACCGAACGTTTGTTATTAAGATGCTGAACTAATTTATATTTGGCCGCACCTAATTTCGGATGGTTATAAAAATCGCCATATTGGGCTTTATTTATCATCTCCGCTTGATGCTCTATTCTAAGCCCGACAGAAAAAGCTTTGGCGCTCATCTTTAATCCTCGATCATAAAGCATCTTATAGGTGTCCCGGGCCGAATGACCGATGGCCAGAATTAAATCGTCAACTAAAATTTTTTCTTTATTATCTAAAATTACAGCCTTCACTTTTCCATCCTTAATTTCAAAATCAGTCAAGCAGGCTTCAAATCTTATAACTCCTCCTAATTTAATTATTTCTCGGCGGATATTTTTTATTACCACGCGCAATTTATCGGTTCCGATATGCGGCGTCCCGCTAAAAGCGATTTCGCCCGGCGCGCCGGCTTTAATCAACTCCGTAAATATATATTTTGAACGAGGATCGTTTATAAGGGTATATAATTTTCCATCGGAAAAGGTTCCGGCTCCGCCTTCCCCGAATTGGATATTTGACTTTTGGTTAAAATCGCCTTTTTGAAAAAATTTATTAACGTCATTAACCCGAGAATCAATATCTTTGCCTCTTTCTATGACTAAAGGCTTTAATCCGGATCTAGCCAATAATAAAGCGGCGAATAAACCGCAGGGGCCGCTGCCGATTATTACCGGACTTTTTTTTATTTTTTTAGTTGCAATTTTTTCCTCATAAACAAAAGGTTCATGTATTCTAACCCGATGGCGCGAATCCCACTTTTTAATTAACTTAATATTATTAACCTTAACATCAAGGCAATAAATAAAAAGAATATTTTTTTTACGGCGAGCGTCAATATTTTTTTTGATTATTTCATAACTAATAATCTCACTTTCCGACAAACCTAAGGCTTGAGAAATTTTAGATTTTAAAATTTTTTCACTATTATCCAGGCCTAAAGTTACCTCTTCAAGCCTGATTAATTTATTTTCGTCCGAGTTCATAAAAAAGAATAGCGGCAGCCGTCGCCACGTTTAAAGATTCTATTTTTGAAGAAATTTTAATTTTTAAATTGCTTCCTGCAAGTTTTTTTATTTCTGAATTAACACCATGGCTTTCATTTCCTAAAACCAGACAAAAAGTTTTAGCCGGCTTAAATTTAGCCAAATCAGCACCGGCATGAGAAGTGGTTGCATAAATTGGTAATTTATTATTTTTAAACCAATCGCCGGTTTTATCTTCAATAATATTTAGCTTAAAAATCGCCTCCTTAGCGGCACTGATAACTTTATAATTATAAATATCCACGCAGTTTTCGTCACAAACTAAATTAACAAAATTAAAAGCTAGGGCGCTGCGCATAATAGTCCCGAGGTTGCCCGGATCGCTAATCCCGTTTAAATAAATTACCGATGATTTATCCGGTTTTTTATTTTTAATATTATAAATAGCGGTAATACCGGAAGGTGTATCTAAATTAGAAAAACGCTTATTTAATTTATTATCTATTAGATAAAAATTTTTAGCCTGGGTATTATTTTGAAGATATTCTAACTTTTCTTGATGTTTATTCGCGAATTCTTCGGTAATAAATAGAGTTTCAAAATCATAACCGTCTTTTAAAGCATCTAAAATAATCACTAAATTTTCAACCGTAAATTGCTTTAATTCTTGGCGATATTTTTTTAAATTTAATTTTTCAAGTAATTTTATCTGGCTATTATGAAGACCGGTTATTTTTTGATAATCTTTAATTGCCATATTTTTTACTATTTAAGCTTAATTATATAATTATAATACATCCCAAATTTATCATAAAACTGCTGATTATTCAATAAGCCGGCGGCTTGCAAAATTTAATTTTTTGTAATAAAAAATGGAAGCACTTGAAGTCGCTTCCAGTTACAAAAAAGAATTTTTACCCACCAGACTGGTGGACAACCTTGGCGTGCACGGTAATGAATGAAGCAGAATCAGGGTATTTCTGCGCAAAATTATTCCACTCCTTGCATTGTATTTTACCTATTAACGCTAGGCACGGATCTGAACTTGAACATACTTTAGTCAAACATTCTGGTCCCTTAAACTCTAATTTACATTCCATCTTTTTCTTCTCCTTTTTTGTTTTTACAAATAACCATTTCTTGGTAATTTATTACTACCAGATTAATTATTTGCTACTTATAACTTAACATATAAACACAAAAAAGTCAATGGTTGCGAGGAGCGATAAATTATTTAATCACATTTACTCTCACATTCAAACAACTTTATAGCATTATTTTTATTAGCGTCTACGCAGGCCTGGACGCATGATTTACACTGTGTAAATTGAGAATCTTCTATTTGCCGGCATTCTCCGGCTTGAATACCGCATTTTGCATATTTCAAACATTTATCGCCAATCCCGTACATCTCAGTGCAAACATTTGGCGGATTAGACCCGCATTTTATATCCAATCCATGGCAATTTTCTACAGCGCAAATTGAATTTCCGGTATTCCCATCGCAGGATTCCTCCCATATTCGCAAACATTTTTGCTTTTCTTCGCACCAGGAGTAACCGGCCGAACCGATACAACCATGTTCATCTTTATCCCCGCCGACTATATTTTCAGTTACTTCCGACCCGCCGACTGCTCCTGATACGAGAGGGCATTTCCCATTATAAAATTCCTCCGTGGGACATTTTGAACCATCCTTAAAAGTACAAACCGATTGAGATTCGGCTATCGTTTGACCGCCGGACCAGGCGCAATATTTTTGATCAATAGCATCAAACCCGGTTGTTTTAACTCCGCCGGAAGGACAATCACCCCGCAATAATGCCCATTCTTCGCAAGCCCTATTATCTTCAAAATAGCACAAACCATATTCTCCCCCATCGCCACGTTTTTGTATAACTAAATTTCCTCCTACTTTTGAACAATTAACTGAAGCCGGGTTGGCTATCTGGGCCGGCGCATTTAAATCCACTGCATTTTTATTCCACAAAGATTGTTTATTATTTTCAATTATTTTTTCGATTGTTCCGTCGTTTTTATATTTTTCCAAAAGAGAATTAACTTGCGGTAAAAAATTAATAAAAGACGATTTTTTAGAAATAGTCAAATAAAAATTTTCCGTGCTAACATAC
>JBAXOH010000076.1:0-3651 GCA_037133335.1 bacterium | reverse complement strand
GCTTTAATGATGACAATCCTTTGTGGGTAGAAATTTGGAACAATGTCTTCATGCAATATAATAAAAAAACCGATGAAACTTACGAGCCTTTAAAGCAGAAAAATGTGGACACCGGCATGGGGCTTGAAAGAACCTTAGCTATTATAAACGGCTTTGACGATAATTATAAAACCGATTTATTTAAAAATTTAATTTTAAAAATAGAAAATTTATCCGGTAAAACTTACGACGGTTCCTCGGAAATAACTAAAGCCATGCGCATTATCGCCGATCATATAAAAGCCGCAACTTTTATTATGGCGGATGATAAGGGTATAGCGCCGTCCAACACCGACCAGGGTTACGTCGTCCGCCGTTTAATTAGGCGCGCTATTAGATATGGCAAGCAATTAGGCGTCAGCGAATCATCATGGACTAAAGAAATCGCTAAAATTGTAGCCCGTGATTACGCCGATATTTATCCTGAACTGCAAAAAAACATAAATAAAATAATAGAAAATTTTAACGAAGAAGAAATAAAATTTGCTAAAACTTTAGAACAAGGTTTAAAAGAATTTGAAAAATTAAGCGGTGAAAAAGTTATTACCGGCAAAGAAGCTTTTAATTTATATCAAACCTACGGCTTTCCGCTTGAAATTACCGAAGAATTGGCGTTAGAAAAAAAACAAACTATTGATAAACCTGAATTTGAAAATGAATTAAAAAAACACCAAGATTTATCCCGCACGGCGTCAAGCGGTATGTTTAAGGGCGGTTTGGCCGATGCCAGCGAGGCCACGGTTAAATATCATACGACTGCTCATTTACTGCTCGCCGCTTTAAGAAAAGTTTTAGGCGAAGAGGTTGTTCAAAAAGGCAGTAATATAACGGCCGAACGACTGCGCTTTGATTTTGCGCATAAAGAAAAAATGACTGATGAAGAAAAGAAAAAAGTTGAAGACTTAGTCAATCAAGCCATAAAACAAAATCTACCGGTAACTTCGGAAGAAATGACGCTTTTAGACGCTAAAAACAAGGGCGCTCACGGAATTTTTGAAAATAAATACGGCGAACTGGTAAAAGTTTATACTATCGGCGATGAAAAATTATATTTTAGCAAAGAAATTTGCGGCGGTCCGCATGTTAAGCAAACAGGGAATTTAGGCAATTTTAAAATTAAAAAAGAAGAAAGCTCAAGTTCGGGCGTAAGAAGAATCAAGGCGATTTTAGAGTAAAATTTAGCTAAAATTAAATAAAATATTTAATAAAATGGCTAATTCTAGATTTTACGCCGACAACTCTTGACAACTATCCAAATAAACTATATAATTATTTTACAGTAAATAAGGTTTTGGCATCTCGCCTAGGGCGAGTAATTTTTTGCCAAAGCTATTTTTGTTTTAAAAGAGACAATTGATGCCAGAACAAAACAAAACAATTAGTTCTAAAGATTTTATTGAAATGGTAGGCGAGGTAGTAGAATTGATGCCGGCCGCCAGTTTTAAGGTCGTATTAGAAAATGGCCATGAAATTTTAACGCATCTTTCCGGTAAAATGAGAATGAATAAAATCAGGCTTTTACCAGGGGATAGGGTCAGAATTCAAATCAGCCCTTACGATTTAACTAAGGGTAGAATAACTTATCGGCTATAATTTACATTAAGCGTGGGGATATATGAAAGTAAGAAGCAGCGTAAAAAAAATTTGCAAAGATTGTAAAATAATCAGGCGCAACGGTCGAGTTTGCGTTATTTGTAAAACTCCTAAGCATAAGCAAAGGCAAGGATAATTTTAAATTAAAAATAATTACATGGCTTTAAGAATCGCGGGCGTAACCATACCAAACGAAAAAAGAATTGAAATCGCTTTAACTTATATTTATGGCATTGGCAAACCAAAATCCCAGGCCGTTTTAAAATTGGCTAAAATTGATTTTAATACCAGAGTTAAAGATTTAACCGAAGAACAGGCCAATAAATTAAGAGACTTGATTGAAAAGCATAATAAAGTTGAAGGCGACTTAAAGCGCGATGTTTTTGCCAATATAAAAAGATTAAAAGAAATAGGCAGCTATCGCGGTTCAAGGCATGCTAAAGGCTTGCCTTCAAGAGGCCAACGCACTAAAACTAATAATCGCACGGTCCGCGGAAACGTTAGAAAAACCGCGACTTCCGGTAAAAAATTAGCGGCGCAAAAAACCTAATATATGACTGAAGAAAAAAAACAAGATACAGAAAAAACCAATCCGGTTGTAGAACCGGTGGTAAAAGAAGAAGAAAAAATACAATCCATCACCGAAATGGACGAACCGGTTGTTAATGCCGGCAATCCTTTAAATATGATTGAGGAATTACCGGAAGAAATCAGAAAAAAACTTGAGAAAAGCAAAGAAGACAGAAAAGTTAATAAGAAAAAAGGCAGAAAAAAGAAAATAGACAAAAAGGTTCCGGCTGGTGTGGCTCATGTTAAAGCAACCTATAATAATACTATTGTGGCCTTAACCGATTTAAGCGGTAATGTGATTTCCTGGGCTTCGGCCGGCATGGCCGGTTTTAAGGGGCCAAAAAAATCCACTCCTTACGCCGCTCAAATAATTACGAGGATCGCTGTGGAAAGAGCCAAAGAATTCGGTCTAACCGAAGTAAGCGTAATGGTAAAAGGCGTCGGCACCGGCCGTGAATCGGCTATCAGAGCTTTAAATGCCAACGGTTTGATAATTACTTCAATTAAAGATATTACGCCCATACCGCACAACGGTTGCCGGCCTAAAAAACCAAGAAGAGTATAAAAGAGGTAATTATAAAACTATTTTGTAACGAAATTTAGATATTTTTCGCCGAAACGAGGAAAGCCAGTAAAATATTTGAGCCGTAGCAGCGGCTACGGTGAAAATCATTTTGCGCAGCTTGACGAAGTATCGGTAAAAAATAGCAAATTGCAGTAAAAATAATTTTATAACTACCTCATAACATAAAATATGTCAAAATATTTAGGAGCAAAATGTAAATTATGCCGTAGAGAAGGCGATAAATTAATGCTAAAAGGGGAGAGATGCTCGACGGCTAAATGCGCGATAGTTAAAAGAAACTATCCGCCTGGTTTGCATGGCCCGAAAGGGCGGACCAGACAAAGCGGTTATAATATGCAATTAAGAGAAAAACAGAAAGCCAAAAGAATTTATAATTTAATGGAAAAACAATTTAATTTAAGCTTTAATAGGGCGATTAAGCAAAAAGGCGAGGCCGGCGAGAACTTAATGAAAATATTAGAAACCAGGCTTGATAATGTTATTTATCGCTTAGGTTTTGCCGCTTCAAGAGCCGAGGCCAGAGTTTTAACCAACCACGGCCATTTTAAAGTCAATGATGTAAAAGTGAATATTCCTTCATTTAACGTAAAAACCGGCGACATTATAAAAGTTAAACCATCAAGCCGTAAAAGCAAGCAATTCGCCAATTTATCGGAAAAACTTAAAAGGCTGGAAATTCCCGGCTGGCTTAATCTTGATATTAAAGATTTAAGCGCTAAAGTATTGAGTCAACCGGCCAAAGAAAATTTTGAATCAAAAATCAATAGCCAAATGATCGTTGAGTTCTATTCTAAATAATAATATTTTTAAAATAAAAAGTATGGAAAAAATAGCTTTGCCTCAAAAAATAGAATTTGTTAAAG
>JBAXOH010000075.1:0-3692 GCA_037133335.1 bacterium | reverse complement strand
TTCTAGCACTAAATCAAGTCATTAAACTTTATTCTCGTCTTTAAACTACCGCTTTTTAATTTAATTTCTTTTTTGGCTTTAAATAATTTTCTTATTTCCAAAATTAAATATTGCTCAAATAAAATAATAAAAAATAGACCTTTAAATTGAAACCAAGCAGTATGAATTTTTATTTTTAACGGCAATAACCGCCAATATTTTATAACTATCACCCATTGATTAAAATAAGACCAAATTTTTATCTGCCGGCTTTTACCAAGTCTATTTTTTATAATTTGCCAAATTGTCGCTCCTTTAGAACTCGCTGTCCGATCGTGAAAAATTACGGCCTTCGGAGCTAATATTACCCGCCAACCGGCCAATTTTAGCCTTAAAGACAAATCGCAGTCTTCCTTATACATAAACATTAATTCGTCAAAATATTCAACTAACTCATTTTCTATATAAACAACATCTTCAAGCGCTTTTAATTTAAGCAAAACGGCCGCACCGGTAAAGCCAAAAATTTCTTTTGTCTTGTTTAAACTTAAATCATCGGTTTCACCTTGCTTTTTATCAAAGAAATTCAATTCTTTAGTCATAGTTAAACCGTAGCTATCTATAATATTGGTTTTTTCTTTTTTATCAAAATCCCATTTTAAAATTTTCGGCTGTACCGCGGCTATGGTTTCGTCAGACTCAATCGTTTTAATCAATTCTTCAATTAAACACGGCTCTAAAATCATGTCTGGATTGAGCGCTAAAAAATAATCGGCACCATCATAAATTGCGCCGCTAATCATCAAATTAAAAGCTTTAGCAAAGCCTATATTACCACCCGGCCGTTTTAAACTAATTTCCGGATAATTTTTTTTAATATACTGCGCGTTTTCATTCTCTAACTCTTTGCTATTATCAAGCGCTAAAACTTTAAAATCTTTATAAGTTTGCGCTTTTAAACTCGGTAAAAAATACGGCAAATATTTTGCCGTTGATTTGCCGTAAGTTATAAAACCGATATACAAACGCATAAGACAATTAAATTATTAATTTATCCTGCAGTTTTTCTTTAGCTAAATTTTGCGCAGCCAGTAAGCTGTCAAAAGTACCGGCATCAATCCATTCGCCCTTAACCATAGCCACTTCAAGCTCGCCCTTTTCTAAATACCAATTATGTAGATCGGTTATTTCTAATTCACCACGCTCACTGGGCAAAACGGCCTTAGCCGCTTCTACTACCCGGCCATCAAAAATATACAAACCGGTTAAAGCATAATCGCTTAGCCATTTTTTAGGTTTTTCTTCGATTTTTATGGCTTTCATATTATCATCAAACTTAACCACGCCGAATCTTTCCGGATCGCTAACTTTTTTAGCGAAAACTTTGCCGCCGCTTTTAAAATTTTTTATATCTTTACTTAAATCATCTTCAAATATATTGTCTCCCAGTATCATAGTGACATTATCTTGATCAATAAATTTTTCACCAATTATAAAAGCATCGGCCAAACCGCGCGGCTTATCCTGAATCTCGTAAGTAAATTTCACGCCGAATTCTTTCCCGCTACCTAATAAATTCAAATAATCACCGGCTCGTTCAGGAGAAATAATGATTAAAATTTCTTTAATACCGGCCTTAATTAAAGTATTAAGAGGATAATAAATCATCGGTCGATTATAGACCGGCAATAATTGTTTAGAAGTAACTTTAGTACATGGCCTTAGCCTGGTAGCGTTACCGCCTGATAAAATAATTCCACGCATATTATATAAAATTTAAAAATTAAGATATTCTTTAAGCGCCTCCGGGTAACCTCTTAGCGGAGGCAATTTAGTATTTATTAAAACTGAATATTTCGGCCTTTTCGCCGAACGAGCCAATTTTTCGCTAGCAATCGGCTTAATTTCAATTTCAATCCCGGCCAGCTTAAATAATTCCAGCGCGGCCTTATACCAAGTACGAGCTCCGCTGTTTATTATATGATATATTCCATAACCGCTGTTTTTATCAACTAATTCTTTAGTAGCCATAGCTAAATCCGGTGTATAGGTAAAACAGCTTAATTCCTCGTCAACTATTTCCAGGCTCGGCTGATTGCGGCTTTGCCCAAGCATAATATCAAAAAAACTCGGCTTAGCCATTTCGCTTTCTCCTTTAGGCCCGAATAATTTTGAAGTTCTGATTAAGTACCACTTAAGCCCGGAGCCGCTTAATTCCAGAATTCTTTTTTCGCCATGAAATTTTGTTTTGCCATAACGATTAATCGGCTTTGGCTCGTCGGTTTCTTTATAACCGCCCTTTTCGGCGCCATCGAAAACATAGTCGGTGGAATAATGCACTAGCGTAGCGCCAATATGCAAGCAAGCTTCGGCTAAAAATTTCGGGCCGTCAATATTAACTTTTTTCGCCAGTTCATATTCTTCATCATTCTCTTCACATTTATCCACCGCATTATAAGCCGCGGCATTAATTACCAGCTCCGGCTTAATATCGCCTATTTTTTTAAACA
This sequence comes from bacterium, assembly GCA_037133335.1. Lineage (GTDB taxonomy): Bacteria > Patescibacteriota > Patescibacteriia > Patescibacteriales > GWC2-42-12 > JACPHD01. Next base: position 1,203 of record JBAXOH010000075.1, on the reverse strand, counting down.
CCAACTCCCTATCGCCAATATCAATCTCTCCCCTGTCCCAGGCGACGATTTCATTATCGGCCGTAAATACTTTTACCAATTGTTGCCCTAAATTTCCTTTGGCGCCTAAAATTATTATTTTTGCCATATTTTAGCGTTCTAAATAATTCTTTTTATAATATTCCAAATAATCACCGCTTTTAATATTCTGCCACCAAGCCTGATTATTTTTATACCAGTCTATGGTTTTTTTCAAGCCCTGGTCAAAACTCACAACCGGCTCCCAACCCAATTCATTTTTAGCTTTAGAAAAATCCATGGCATAGCGCAAATCATGACCGGCTCGATCAGTTATATATTCTATCATGTCATCGCTTTGATTCATTAATTTTAAGATTTTTTTTGTCAGTTCCAAATTAGTTAATTCGCTATTTCCCCCCAAACAATAAGTTCCGCCGATTTTACCTTTTTTTATAATAGCATCAACGCCGGCGTTATGATCATCAACATAAATCCAATCGCGGATATTTTTACCCTCGCCATAAACCGGCACTTTTTTATTTTCAAGCAAATTAGTAATAAACAACGGAATAACTTTTTCCGGAAATTGAAACGGGCCATAATTATTAGAGCAGTTGGAAATCGTAATCGGCAGTTTATGAGTATGGTAATAAGCGCGCGCTAGATGATCCGAAGCGGCCTTAGAGGCACTATAGGGGCTACGGGGGTCATAGGCCGTAATTTCACTAAACGCTTTATCATTTAACCCGAGCGAACCAAAAACCTCGTCGGTGGAAACATGATGAAATCTTATTTTTCCATTATTTTTAGCTGCATCCAATAAAACTCGCGTGCCTTCTACGTTAGTTCTAATAAAATCGCTGCTATCTATAATAGAGCGGTCGACATGCGACTCGGCGGCAAAATGTACTATTAAATTAATGCCTGCAACAATCTTATTAACTAGATCAGCATCACAAATATCACCTTTAATAAATTTGTAATTTTTATTTTTTTCTACCTGGCGTAAATTTTCCAAATTACCGGCATAAGTTAAAATATCCAGATTAGTTATGCTATCATCCGGATATTTATTAAGCCAATATCTTATAAAATTTGAGCCGATAAACCCGGCACCGCCGGTAACAAGTATTTTCATAATTAATTTCATCAAGTTAAAATTTAATGGCCGTAGAGTTCTACTCGCTATTAAATTTTAACTTG
>JBAXOH010000074.1:0-3730 GCA_037133335.1 bacterium | reverse complement strand
GGGTTGATATTATATTTAATAATTTTTAATTTTTTACATTCTCCTAATAATAAGGCGGCGGTGATTTTAGTCGCGCTGGTTGTTATTATGTCTTTTGACCATTGGTTATGGAGCCTGCATTTTGGGGTGTTGTTTTTTTGGTTGGTTTTAGGAATAATTATAAAAAAAGAAGACAAAAAAATAAATTTTTCACCTGTCTTATGAGTGAGAATATTATGGTCGGGCCTAGACGCCTTTGATTAAAAAAAGGTTTTTGATAAGTGATTTTTAGCTTTTTATGATATAATAAGAAATAAATAAGATTTTTTTTATTTTTAATCCGGCGCAATTTTGTGCTTGGGGGTTGAGGGAGATTATATTTTATGATTATGAATAATTTTGAAAAAATAATTAAGCGGTATCAGTTTTTAATTAATCGGGCGCTAGAAGATTATTTAAGAAAAGAAACAAAAAAATTACCAAGTTTTAAAAATTCTTTTGTTTTGGATCAGTATCGGATTTTTAGAGAATATTGCCTGGGCGACGGTAAAAGGTTGAGGCCAATTTTAACTTTGATGGCTTACTTGGCTGTTGGCGGAAAAAAAGAAAAGGAAATGATTATTCCGGCGCTAGCCTTTGAACTTTATCATAACTATACGCTTATTCATGATGATATTTATGATGAAGATGATAAGCGAAGAGGGCAATCGTCGGTTCATGTTTTGTTTGAGCAGCAATTTAAAAAAGATAATTTTAACAAAGTAGCCGAAAATAAACTTTATAAAAATTTTGCTTCTCGCTTCGGAGTGGTGGCCGGAATTATAAATGGTAAATATTTACACACTTTAAGCAGCTTTCCTATTTTAGAAGCGAATATTTCGGAAGAAAAAAAGGTGGCCGGGATGAAATTGCATCAACTAGTTTCTATTTTTGACAATACCGGCCAGGCCATGGATTTACACTTTGAACAGGAAAAAATTGTCAGCGAAAAAGATTACTATAATATGGTTTTATGCAAGACCGGGCAGCTTTTTAAAGCGGCCGTAGAGTGGGGATCGATTTTAGGCGACGCCACCGAGTCGCAGAAAAAAGCCCTGGCTCAATACATGGAAGAGACGGCGATTGTTTTTCAGATACAGGATGATATTTTAGACATTGATTCTGACGGCGGTAAGGGGCGAGGGATTGGTTCGGATATTCGCAAGGGTAAAAAAACTTTACTGATAATTCATGCTTTAAAAAATGCCAGCCCTGATCGGCGTAAATATATTTTATCTATTTTAGGAAAAGAAAAGGCTTCGCCCGAAGAAATAAAAAAAGTAATTGATTTGTTCGGAGCACTTGGCAGTATTGATTATTGCCGAAAGGCCGCGGAGTTAAGGCTTAAAAAAGCTATTAAGTATTTAAATTCCGCGCGGCCGATTTTAAGCGCTGAGGCGAAAAAGTTTTTTTGCGATTTAGCCCATTTTATGATAGAAAGAAAAAAATGATAAAAAATAAAAAAATAAAAAAGATAGTTGATAATTGGGGTTTTTTATTTGACGGATCGCTGGGGGGAATTTCCTTTAAGTCAGTTTTTTTTGCTTTTAAGCAAGCATTAGAATCAGAAAAATTAACTATCTTTAATGGGCAAATAGACACAAACCATGGTTTGCCCAGATTCCCAAGTAAGTATTTTAGCAATTATTTGCTTTATTTAAAAAAAGTGAGAGAGGGAGAAATGCCACTATCTTTTATCTTTCTTTCTATTACAGACAGATGCCCATCAAATTGTCTTTATTGCTATAATAATAGTTCCAGTGTTGATGAGAATAGGTCCGAATTATCTTTTGATAAAATTAAAGAGATTTTGGTCTATTTTAAAGAAAATGAACCGACAGTTTTTCAGTGCTGTATTACCGGAGGTGAGCCGATGCTCCGAAAAGATATTATTGAGATCGTCAGAGAATCTTCAAAAAATTTTTTTACTTTTTTGAATACTTCCGGCGAGGGTTTCACAGAAAAACACGCTAAACAATTAAAAGAAATTGGCCTTGGAGTTTTAAAAGTTAGTTTAGATCATTTTGATCGTGATTTTGTTAATGAAAGACGGGGTAATGCGTTAGCTTTTGATAGTGCGATTTCAGCCATTAAAATAGCAGTAAAAAATGGTTTATATACTTCTGTTGCAGCAGTAGCTTCTCGCCGATTGTTAGATAAAAAAAACTTTTTGTCTTTCGTTTATTTTTTGCAAGAATTGGGAGCTAATGATTTACGTCTCTATCCCTATAGGAAGAGTGGCAGAGCGATAGATGGCGAATATTTTACGGCAGAAGAAGAAAATAAATTAGGAGAATATCAATTACTTGTAAATAAAAATAAAAAACTTAAAATAAAAATGATGAGCATGTCACTTATCGAGTCAGCTAAGTTTTTTGGCTGTACTGCCGGCAGCAGACAATTATGTATTAACTCTGATGGTAGTGTTACGCCCTGTCCTTATTTAGCGCTTTCCCTAGGAAATATTAACGAAGAACCGATTAAAAAAATTACCAATCGATTCAGGGAGTGCTTATCTGCGCCATACAGATTTTGCATAAGTAACTATTTAGCAGCTCAGGGAATCAATTTAAATAATTTTTGGCGCGACAAAAACATCAAAAAAAATTTAGAATTACTAGATAGTGTTCCCAAAACTGCTTTGCCTGATATTTATAAACGTATGGTATGCTCAGATTGCCATAATAAAAATTATAAAAAATAGAGGAGCATCTATGTTGGAAAAAATAAAAAATCATTTATTTTTGCTTAATTATTGGCGTAGCCCTTATTTTTGGCGCCTATCTTTTAGAACTATTTGGCAAATTGCCAAAATTACGCGCCACGAGAGAGTCTTATATTTTAATAAAAAAATATTCAGTAATTCCTATTTGCCGGCTTGTCCATCAGAAGCTTCTGATCGAATGCTCAAATTATATAAAAAAATGGAAGATAGAGTTTATGATCCACAAGCTTTAATAATTTCAGCCACCAATCAATGCCCCGGCGATTGTCCTTACTGCTACAACAAAAAAAATAAAGCGACGGAAAATTTACCGTTAGAAAAAATAAAAGAAGTAATAAGATTTTTTCAGGACAAAGGAATCTTCGGAATTTTTATTGTTGGCGGTGAACCATTACTTAGAACTGATTTAGAGGAAATTATTAGTGAGGGTGCGAAACATTGCTCGGTTCATTTAGACACTAGCGGTTTTGGCTTAACGCTGGAACGAGCCAAGGCCCTAAAAAGTGCAGGTTTGGAAGCTATTCAAGTAAGTTTGGACCATTATGACGAAGAGACGGTTAATAAAATAGTCGGATTCCCCGGAGCTTTTAAAACGGCGGTTCAAGCAATTAGGCTCGGTAAGGAAGCTGGATTATATGTCTGTTCAGTTATGGTAATGACTAAAAAAACGCTCTACGATTGGGCGGAGATGTTGAAATATTTAGATTTTGTAAAATCGCTCGGCGTAAACGAAGTTATGGTTTATGAGCCCAAGCCATCCGGCAATCTTTATGACGCTGGCCCGGACATTCTTTTTAGCGATAATGATCGTGAAGAGCTTTGCCGTTTACATACAAAAATAAATAAAGATAAAAGATTTTCCGGTTTACGGTTTTTTGCTCTAAACTATTTCGAAAGCGCTAAGCTGTTTGGCTGTAATGCGGGATTAACCCAATTTTATTTGGGAACCGGAGGTGATATAACGCCCTGTCCGCTCTCTCCTTTATC
>JBAXOH010000073.1:0-3788 GCA_037133335.1 bacterium | reverse complement strand
GTATAGGGGCTGAATATGTTAACCGCTAAGATAACCGCTAGGCCGGCGGCTAGCGACAAAGAATAAGGCGAGCTTATTTTAAGGCCGTCATAAATAATTTTAATAAATAATATCAAATAGGCCAATAAGCCAAAAATTCCTAGCTTAAGCCAGACATCAAGCCAGCCCCATTCAAAAGCATAAGTCGTGTATTCGCCTTGGTAATTAGCGGCTAAGACGCGCGGGTCGTTACTTAAATAAGTTACGGTAGCGCCAAAACCTTTACCTAAAACCGGAGCGGTTTTAATGGCTTGCCATAGCGGCCCTAAAAGCTGCCACCTTGAAGAAGCGCCGGCTTCATTAGTAATTTTTGTAGCTCGGTCGCTTAATAAACTTCCGGCATCAAAGCTGCCGGATGGCGCCGGGTAGGGAAATTTTAGAATAAGCAAAGTTAAGGCTAGGCTCAAAATAATTATAGTTATGACGGCTGTATTAAAAATAATAAATTTTTTTAAGCCAACTCTTAATTTAAAAATAGCAGCCAGCAGAATAAATAAGCCGCCGACCGCTAGCCCCAGCCAAAAACTTCGCGAAAAGCTAATTATAATAGTTGATAATAATAAAACGCTAAATCCGATTAAGCTAAAATTTTGCTTGTTTAAAATAATTGGTTTTTTTTCTAAATTTTTTAATAAATAAAACAACAAAATAAAAAAGCCTATTAAAACAAAAATATGCGACTGCATAAATATCCGGCTAAATCCGGGGACTGCCTGAGTTATTTCTCCGACGCCGCTACGGCGCACCCAAAGATAAAGATCTAAAATAAAATAATTAAAACTGTGAGAAAAAATATAAGCTAAAATAATGGTTTTTACGCTGAGCCAACTTATTGACGCTAAAAATATTTGTTTGATAATTTTTAAATTATCGTCAGACTGCAAGATGTAAAATATCGGGAAAACCAATAAAAAATACAGCCAATTGTTAAAATCAAAAAAGATATTATTTAATGAGTTATTTACTAAAAAGCCGTTAATAGCGCCGAAGGCGATAAAAATAAACAAAGTTAAAAAATAATAAAAATAAGTTGAACGGAAAAAATCTAATTCCAATTTTTTTGTTTTAGATAAGTTAATTATAGTCTTGGCCAGCCAAACTGACATAATTATAAGCCATAGCGCTATGCGGATAGAAATTTTTAAACCGCCATTTTCAAAATAAAATAAATAACCGAAAGAACCGATTATAAGTTCGGTTAATAATATATATAAGCCATACTCTAAACGATATAATGATAAAATTAAAACTAAAATTATTATAACAAAAAAAGTTATAAAATTAATCGATTGATAATAATAGCCTAAAAATGATAATATTTCGGCTAAAATTATAAATAGCAGCGTGTTTTTAATAATTTTATTATTAATTAATAGGTCGGTCATAGTTTATAGCCTGTGCTTTTTTTTAATTATAGCCATGGCTTGATTATATTTTTTAACCGCAGGCAAAAAAGGAAATAATTTATAAGCGAAAGACGGCAGCCAATTACTCATGGTCTGGGTGCCGCTAACAGCAACTTTAAATAAAACTTGATCAACCCAAATACCGGCGTGGTTTTGATTTAGCATCGTTAGCCAAAGATCCCAGTCTTGAAATTTTTTTAAAGTTTCATCAAAGCCGGGGAAATGAGCCAAACGAATAAGCGAAGCCGTAGTTATATAAGGCATTTGTTTTAATTTTTTTGCATCAAACGGCCAAAGTTTGAATTTTTTATAACCCCACATAAAAGACGAATAGCAAAAACTTGCGTCCGGGTTATCTTTTAAGGTTTTTAACATTAATTCAAGCATGTTTGGCTCCATAATAACATCGGCATCGCAAAAAATTATATATTCTCCTTTGGCCGATTTGGCGCCCCTGTTCCTAGCTACGTTAGCTCCCCTGTTTTCCTCTTCCAAATAAGTTAATTTAAAGCTAAAAATTTTTTTGAATTTTTCAATTACCTTTATTATATTATCCGTTGAACCGTCGTTAACCACAATAATTTCATAATTATCGTAAGTTTGTTTTTTAACGCTGGCTAGGCAATTAATTAGATGTTCGGCTTGGTTATAAACCGGGATAATAATGCTTATCATAAAATAAAAAAATTATATATTTTATTAATTTGTTTGCGCCAATTAAAATCGTTTATCGCTCGCTCTTTCCCTCGCTCGCCTAATTTTTGTCTTAAGCCTGGATTTAAGGCTAATTTAATAACTGCTGAGGTAATTTGGCTAGTATCCTCCGGATTAACCAATAAGCCGTTTAAACCGTCTATGACCGCATCGCCGACTCCGCCACTTCTGCCGGCTATTACCGGCTTACCGGCTAAATTAGCTTCTAAATAAACTATACCAAACCCCTCGAAGTCGCCGGCGATATTTCTTGATGTCATAATAAAAATATCACATAAACCATACCAGGCATTGCGTTCTTCGTCCGAGACATTACTGATTATTTTAACATTATTTTCCAGTTTTAAATTTTTTATTTGAAATTTAAAATTTTCCATTTCTTCGCCATCGCCCAAAATAACATAAGCTAAATTTGGTATTTTTTTTAAAATTTCCGGCAAGCATTCTATAACCTTATCAAAACCTTTGCGTTTTACCAGTCGGCCGACGCTTAATAAAATTATTTTATCGGTTAAATCATGCTGTTTTTTTAATTTAGAAATTTGCGCCGGCTCCGGCGGCGGAGTCAAATCAGCGGCCGGATTAGCGGTAACTATTTTATTAGCGCTTAAGGTAAAAAATTGGCCGGTTAAATCGGCCGTATAACCGTTAGCGCAAATTATTTTATCGGCGTTTTGTAAAATTTTTCCGGTTAGCCATTTTTTTCTTGAACTTAAAACGGCCGAAGATAAATCCAGGCCATGTAAAAAAACCGAATATTTTATTTTACAAAATTTAGCGCAAATTAAAGCAACCGTGCCTAAGGGTAAAATCTGGCCGACTAAAATATGATTAATTTTTTCTTGTTTAATTTTTTTGTGTAAAACAAAACAAGCCGGCAGCCATTTCAGCAGCGGTAGTTTATTATTAATCAGGCGGCCATCGTTATTATTTAAAACTTTAATTTCGCCTAGCTTAGGCTCGCCCGCCGTAGCCTTGGCGGAGGCGGGCCAGTATCTAACCAAATTATCGTAATAATTGGCTATGCCGCCTTTAAATGGCGGGTATTCTAAGGTAAATAATAAAAAATTTCTCATAAAAACTAATTAACTAAATTATCATTTTTATTTTGAGAAAAAGATTTTAAAATGCTGGCCATATCTTCTTTTTTAAAACCTTTAAAAATATATAAAGCGATAAAATAACTTAGGCCGCTTAATATAACCGTTAAGACAAGATTCATTTGATTTTTTAAGTAATAACCGACGACGGCCATTACCGCTACCGCCAGCAAAGATTTTATTAACATGACAATTATTTTTTTATAATTATATTTAGCGATTTTAGGAACTACCCACATACCTAAAATAAACATCAATAAATTAGTAAATAACACGGTTAAGCTGGCGCCGACCGCTTCTAGGCGGGGTATTAAAATTAAATTTAAAATTACGCTCGCCGTTAAAACAATACCCATGTTAAAAGTATTGGTTTTTTGCCGGTCGCAGGCGTTTAAGAGCGAACCTACCGGAAAATTCAGAAACATAAAAACAATTGCGGCCATAGTAATTTGCAAAGGCAAAATGGCGTCATTATAACCGCTTTTAAAAATAACAATTATTTTGTCGGCTAAAACTATGCCGCCCACCG
>JBAXOH010000072.1:0-3910 GCA_037133335.1 bacterium | reverse complement strand
ATTTAAACAAGATAACTTCCATGTTTAAATTTTATCCGCGCTATATCGCGGTAAAAATTTTAAAAATTTACCAAAAAACTTTTTCTTTTGATCATGGTATTTTAAAATTTTTATATCCTAATGGTTTTTGCCGTTTTCATCCAACTTGCTCCGATTACGCTATCCAGGCAATAGAAAAATATGGTTTTTTAAGGGGTGGTATAAAGTCGGTTTGGCGAGTTTTAAGATGTAACCCATTTAATTCCGGAGGCTTTGATCCTCTAAAATAATTCACCCCGTTAAATCCGCTCTGCGGAAATTCGCTGAAAGCGAATTTATTTAACAGGGTAAATCATAATTTATGTCTGAAATTTTTAACCTTATTTTTTACCAACCCATACTTAATTTGTTGGTTTTTTTATATAATATTGTTCCCGGCCATGATATCGGCCTGGCCATAATAATAATGACAGCGGTAATTAAATTAATTTTATTGCCGTTATCAAAGCAATCGATAAAATCACAAAAATCTTTACAGGATCTACAGCCGAAAATAGATGAAATTAAGAAAAAATACGCTGACAAAAAAGAAGAGCAGGGCCGGGCCATGATGGAATTATATAAACAAGAAAAAGTAAATCCCTTTTCTTCCTGCTTACCCCTATTAATTCAGTTGCCGTTTTTATGGGCGGTTTTTATGGTTTTTAGGGATGGGCTTAGCGGTCAATCGCTTAATTTGGTTTACTCTTTTATTTATCAGCCGGAAGTTATTAATACCATGTCTTTAGGTTTTATTAATTTAGCCAAACCAAACATAGTCCTGGCTGTTTTAGCCGGTTTAGCCCAATTTTGGCAGGCAAAAATGATGATTATTAAACGGCCGGAAGTTAAGGGTAGCGGCGCCAAAGATGAAGATATGATGGCGATTATGAATAAACAGATGGTTTATATGATGCCGGCCCTAACCGTCTTTATCGGTTTATCTTTTCCCGGAGGCTTGGCGCTTTATTGGTTGGTCACCACCCTCTTAACCGCTTTGCAGCAGTTGTATTTATTCAAACAGAAAGAGAAAATATAAACACACAGCTTAAATATAAAAAACAATCGGCCCGGGGCCGATTGTTTTTTTGCTGTTTTAAAAATTTCTATTTTTCCCCACAATTACATTTATGTGTTTTTTAACAACCGTAATTTCGGCGGGCGTGGTTAAGGTTATTGAGCCGTCTAAAATTAACTGATTTTTTAGATTATGAATGGTAATTTTTTTTATTTTAAAAATTGATTGATGGATTTGTTTGGTAAAAATTTTTTTATTGCCGTAAGTGTTAACAACCAATTCTAAAAGCCCGTCGTCCGGTAAAAATTTTACATTAGATGATAATTTTATTTGTTCACCGACTAAATTAAAAACATAAATTAAACCTTTTTCCGCGGTTTCAATGGTATAGTTTTTATTCATGTCGATTACCGTGCCTTGATTATTAATTTTTGCGTTAGACAAAAAATATGTTTGATTAGCCAAACCTAAATCAATTTTAATTAGTAATCTGGCTGACAAAATATCGCAAGCCGTTTCCATAGACTCAATGCCTAGATTTTTAGCAATATCGTTGTTGTCTTCACCGATTGGTATAATACCCAAAGGAATTTGGCTGCCGGCTAAAGAATTTATAACCTGGTTGACAGTTTTATTATTGCCGACCGCAATAATAGTTTTAGCTCCGCGCTTAAGTTCGTTGCTAATTGTTTCTTGGATATTTCTGGTTGGGCTAAGTCTGGAAATTTTACCGTTTAGTCCTAAATCCGTGATTCTGGTTTCCAGGCGCGCCAATAAACGATCATATTTTTTTTGATTCAAAAAAGAATCATAAATAAAAATGTTCATGGTAAAAAGTTAAGGCCGATTTATTTTTCTTTGTTTATTTTTTTTATTTCTTCAGTCCCGGTTGCCATAATGCATTTGCCGTTAAAGATAGCTCCGCGTTCAATTGATAGGCCGGAGGTTTCTATGTCGCCGAAGATTTTTGCCGTAGCCGTAATTTCAAGAAAACCCTTAATTTTTACATTACCGGATACTTGTCCGCCAATTTTTGCTTCCTTGGCTTCTACGTTGGCGGTTATTTTGGCTGTTTTACCCACCTCTAGATTGCCGTTAGTCTTTAGGCTGCCGTCAACGGTTCCCTCCACAATAATATTGCCCTGGCCGTTAAAGTCGCCCTTTACTTTAACCGATGGCCCAATAACAGTTTCAAAATCATTACCGACCTCTCCTTGATTTTGTTTGTTAAACATAAAAGATATGTAAATTATAAGTTATTTAGATAAAGATGGTTTAGACTTTTAACTATACTAATTCTAGGCAAGTCTGGCCGGTTTGTCAAAATAAAATATTTAAGTTATTATGTAATTGGAATTAAAACGCCAGAGCAGGTGTTTATTTTTTTAGTAATATATAATTAAGTTCTATCGGGCAGCCTTAAGGCTTAGGAGAAGGCGGCCATTTTAGATTAATTATTTTTAAATTAGTATTTTATTTAATCGGGGTTATTTTCTTGGGGCTCTCGTAGTTTAATGGATAGAACAAGGGACTCCTAAGCCCTAGATAGAGGTCCGATTCCTCTCGAGGGCACATAATATTGATTATTTTGTTTAATATTAGCTAAAATATTAGTATTTTGGCTAATATTAAGATAAATATTGAAATTTTAGCTAAAATTAGCTATTTTATAATTTAAACATGGGCCATTAGCTCAGCTGGTAGAGCGCTTCCATGGCATGGAAGAGGTCAAGGGTTCAAGTCCCTTATGGTCCACAAACAGATTGAACAATTTTTTGTTCCATCAAAAACTCTTAAACATTATGATATTTAATAAAAACAATTTTAAGACAGAAGTTGAGGATTTCCCCGGGCTAGTATTAGTTGATTTTTTTGCTTCATGGTGTGGGCCATGCCAGCTAATGTCACCGATAGTGGAAGAAATAATAAAAGAGAATAAAGATAAAAATGTAAAGATTGGGAAACTAAACATAGATGAAAATCAGGAAATAGCCACTCAATATGATATTTTAGGTATTCCCACCTTTTTAGTTTTTAAAAATGGCAAGGTAATTGATAAAAAAACAAATTATTGTGACAAAGAAGAAATTGAGCAATTGATCGCTAAAAATAAATAGCAAAAAACTTTAAGTCTACAAATTTGTAGACTTAAAGTTTTTTATAATAAACGGGGATAAGTCTACAAATTTGTAGACTTAAGTTTGGTGACTTGGCTAATGTTAGTAAATTTTATTTAAGTGGGTAAATTGGGGATAAAGAGTAATAATTTATTAATTTTTTTAATTTATGTTCGATACAATAATTATTGGTTCCGGTCCAACGGGCATGACCGCAGCCATATATGCTTCCAGAAGAATGATGAAAACCTTGGTAATTTCTAAAAATATAGGCGGCCAAGTTATTTGGGCTTCGGATATAAAAAATTATCCGGGCATTGAGTTTGTCGGAGGCGTTGATTTAATAAATAAAATGAGGCAACAAGTGAAAGATTTAGGAGTTGATATTAAAATTGACGAAGTAAAGAAAATTAGTAAAAATAATGACGGTAGTTTTTTGGTTGAAGCCGGTAAAAATAACTATTCGGCTAAAACGATTATTATCGCCATGGGACTTGCGCCCAAGCAATTAAATTTAGACAAAGAAAATGAATTAACCGGCAGGGGGATAAGTTACTGCGCTAATTGCGATGGACCTTTATTTAAAGGAAAAAACGTGGCTGTGGTTGGTGGCGGCAACGCGGCCTTAGATGCGGCCGAAGTAATGTCAAAAATCGCCGGTAAAGTTTATTTGATCTACCGCAAGTCGGAGTTTAAAGCTTTTGAAAGTTTAATTTCTGCGGTTAAGGATAAAAGTAATGTGGAAATAATATTAAAT
>JBAXOH010000071.1:0-3939 GCA_037133335.1 bacterium | reverse complement strand
CTAATATTAAATATAAATGGCCGGTAGCCAATCTTTCCGGTCAAGAACTGACCTTCTGACGCCTTTTCGGTGCTGAATGCCTTCCATGCGCCGCCGCTCATATAGGCACTAAATTTATCGTTCGATGCCATAGACGCGGGAGCGGTCGTTTCTTCTGCTTTCACCACCGGAGCGGGAACTTCTTTTACCGTAACGGGCGCCGGCTCAACTTCTGCCACAACAAGTACCGGTGCTTCTGCTTTTTTTAGCTTCAGCTCCAGCGCCGCGATTTCAGCCTGCAAAGTCCTAATCGTTTCTAAATACTCGCTTGATGAAGAAACCTGAGCCACAGTTTTTTTCTCTACAACTATAGTCGACGGAATTTGCAGTATTTGCCCTATTTCGATAATATAGGGTGATTTAATGCTATTAGCCTTGGCAATTTTCTGCCAGGCCACTCCGGACTGCTGCCCGATCTTACTTAGGCAGTCCCCGTTTTTAACTATATATTCTCCAGCTACGGCAAAATTTGCCAATAGCAGAAAAAATAACATAGTCAATCCGACAATCAACCGTTTCATCATGACCTTTCCTCCTTTTGAATGTTGATGCGCCCTGGTTTACGCCAGGGCGCTGTTAAACTTTTTAGCTCGTCTAAATTAGCACGAGCCTATTCTCATTTATTAACTCCTGCACTAATGTAGAATTCTTCTTGAAGGAAGAGCGTAAACTATTTTTCAGCTCTTTCTCAGTACCAACAAACATGAACTTCCCCGGCTTTGGCTCATAAAAAGTCTTGAGCCGACCAGTTGCGGTAATCTCGGGATAGAAATTGTATTTCTGCTCGTTGATTGTCAGCTCAATCGGTTTTTTAGAAACCGTCGTGCTGCGCTCAACTTTTCGTCGATTTTCGAAATACCTTACTACAAAAAGAGGTAGAATAAAAATCGCTAATGCGCAGAACGTCATAGATATGCCCAGCCATATTTTCTGCAACACAGTCAATTTTTTTAATAACGATAACAAATCCGAATCAAAAACTATGGGCTGATCTGGAACCGAGGCTGAAACATCAACAAATTCTACCGTCACCACGACTTTGCGAGCGTCTTCCAAATCGCCTTTTGATCTTGCTGTGATTTTACCAGCATCTATTTTTTCATTAATAAATGCTTCCACTTCACGAGCACGCTCACGCGCGATTGTATCGTTTTCCGCCGTCTTGCCGGCTTTATCGGCGAAACCCTGGATGATAATCTTAACTGGTTTTTTTACTCCCCAGCTTTTGACCATCTCGTCGGCCTGCTTCTCAATATTACCTTTAACGGCAGTTTCTCCCGAACCATAACCGGTAATTACAAACTCTTCTGCCTTGGCCGTTGATCCGATTGCGAAAATAATTAATATCATAACAACGACGAAAACAACTCCGAGTAACACCTTCCTTAAATTTATCTTCTTCATTTTCTTCTCCTTCTCTTCTCCCAATTTGGGATGTTTCGTCTCCAGCTTGGAGACGGGTTAACGGTTTGACAGCTCATCTTCAAGCTGCCTATTACGCGCGTCTCTCGCCTTCAGTAGCTCTTTGTATATTGCTACTACCTGGCGAAATGTAGGCGCTAATTGCCAACGGATAACTTTTGCCCGGGCGAAATACCCGGTCCAAGAATCATCCACTCCGGCGATTAAAGCCGAAGTCGCTAAACTCACCCCGATCATAGCCGGATAAGCAATACCGGTTAACGGTAAAGCTAATAGCGGGATTCTAAGGTCCTTAACGAACCTCTTCCCCGAAGTGAACCCCGGGTCTTCAACCGCGATGCCCTTAAAGGCTTCGAGCGGTATATGACCCGAACGAATCTGACCGTTGGCCAGTTTATAATTGAACGGCAGAGAGAAAGCTAACTTTGTTTTATAAGCTTCCCACTCTGGCGTACCCAAAACAACTTCGCTTACGCTAGTCAGGTTGTCGTCAGACACTATGCCTTTCTCCAAAAAATAATTCTTGAAAAACTGATTTGACTGTTTAAAAGTCATTCCGAATTTCTCGAAAAATTTTTCTCGGTATTCATCGTCGCTTTCAAACTTCGACGCGTCGTACCCGAATGGTTTTTCGTCCGTGCCTTCGGCAGGCGCCTGATAAGCTTCCTGCCCGTTCAACTTGTATGCCCAACCAGCATCGCGGTTAAAGATAACGAACTTCGTGTCCGCTAACTCAATTTTGCTATTTACAAAAGTACACTGGAGAAGAAAATCTCCCCACCAGTTTACATCCGCAATATAACAATAACCTTTCTGCAGGTTACCCAACTCTTTTCCAGCTTTTTCGGAATAACCCAAAATCGGGAATACTCCGCCGCCCGCTACTATCTCAGTCCAGAAATCCGGACTCATAATAGCGGTGAAATTCGTGAACGCTTTCACGCCCGACTTTTCCAGCTCCACCGGATGAGGGATTGAAATCCCTTCGGCCGGATCGGTTATTGCATGCTTCGGCAGGTAGCCATTAGTACTGGCACACCCTACCATAATCAAAACTACTAACAATAAAATTACTCTTCTCATTTTTTTCCTCCTTTGACCTAATTTAGGTCTGTTGCGGTTAAAATTTAACCTTTAGTTGTAAATAACTTTCCAAAAACTTTCACAATTACTAGGATAACAAAGATTTATCCTAATTATATGGCTATTTTTGGCTAAAATTTAATAAAATTTTTAAAACTATAATTTGACTAATTCCAGCAAAATATGTTTTAAACTTTTAACCTTAGACCTTATCATTTTTAGCCATTTTTGTCAACACGTAAATTTTTATACCATACTTTACCAAAAAAACAAAAAACGGGACCATGCCCGTTAATATTATTACTTATTTAACCTTTATACTAAAAAACCCCATCTAGGGGATATAAATTACTGAGCCGTCTGTCGGATTCGAACCGACGACCTACGGTTTACAAAACCGTTGCTCTACCAGCTGAGCTAAGACGGCTAAGTTTATAAAAAACAAATCTGTGCGCCGTACTGGGCTCGAACCAGTGACCTTCTCCTTAAAAGGGAGCTGCTCTACCAACTGAGCTAACAGCGCAAAATTAAAAAATCCGTTCAATCGGATATTATAATTATTATTAAAATAACATATATCTTTTAAAATGGCAAGAAATTTATTATACGGTGGAAAAATAGTGTATAAAAAGTTAAAAAAACGATTAATTTTACTCTTGCTTAAACCGGCTCTAGAAGGTATTATAAAAACATGTCTGACAAAAAAAATTTAATAGCAAAATTACCACCGCAAAACATCGAGGCTGAGGCCTCTCTTTTAGGCTGCTTAATGATTGACAAGGATGCAATTTTTAAAATAGCCGATACGCTTCGGCCGGAAGACTTTTATAAAGACAGCCACGGCATAATTTTTGAAACTATGCGGGAACTATATGCCCGCCATGAACCGATTGATATTTTAACCTTAACCTCAAAACTTGAAGAAAAAAATAAATTAGAAACCGTGGGCGGACGAACCTACATAGCAGAGCTTGGCAATACCGTGGCAACCTCGGCTCATGTAGTTTATTATTCGGCCATGATCCAGCGTAAAGCCACCCTAAGGCGACTTTTAACCGCTTCGGCCGAAATAACCGAACTTGGCTACCAGGAAGATGAAGAAATCGAAAAATTACTTGATGAAGCCGAGCAAAAATTATTCGGCGTCTCGCGAAAATATTTAAAAAATGTTTTTCAGCCGATTGATGATTTATTAAACGAAGCTTTTGAAAGAATCGACGAACTGCATAAACAGAGCGGAAAATTACGCGGCCTGCCTACCGGCTTTCCCGACTTGGATAACTTACTGGCCGGTTTGCAAAAATCCGATTTGATAATTCTGGCGGCCAGACCGAGCGTGGGCAAAACTTCTTTGGCTCTAGACATCGCCCGCCTCTCGGCCATCAAGAGCAAGAC
>JBAXOH010000070.1:0-4154 GCA_037133335.1 bacterium | reverse complement strand
ACTTAATTTCTTCCATATTACTTAAATTTTTTTCATAAACACTATCAACCGGGGCGATAAACAGGCTGGGAAATTCTTCATCTATTAAAGCAATGGCGCCATGTTTCATTTCTCCGGAGGCAAAACCTTCGGCATGAATATAGGATAATTCTTTTAATTTAAGAGCGCCTTCAAAAGCTACCGGCTGATTATATTTTCTACCCAAATAAGCAAAATGCTTAACTTTATAATATTTTTCCGCAATACTTTTTATGCGGTCGTTTAATTCTAAAACTTTTTTTATTTTTTCAGGAATAACTAATAATTCTTTAATAATTCTTTGACCGGTGACGAGCGACATCTGTCTTTGCCGGCCGAGTAAAACGGTTAAGAGCGTTAAAATTGTTACTTGTGAAGTAAAGGCCTTGGTGGAGGCGACCGATATTTCCGGCCCGATATGATTATAGACACCGGCATCGGTTTCGCGCGCGATACTCGAACCGACCGCGTTAACTATACCTAAAGTTAAAGCGCCCTTTTCTTTGGCTTCTCTAACTGCGGCTAAAGTATCCGCGGTTTCACCAGACTGGCTTATGACTATAACGGCCGTTTTATTATCAAGCACCGGCTTGCGGTAGCGAAATTCCGAGGCATAATCAACTTCACACGACAGACCGGCGTATTCTTCAAACATATATTCGCCCACTAAACCGGCATTACGAGCCGTACCGCAAGCGGCAATAACTATTTTATCAACCCTTCGTAATTCATTTAGTAAAATTTCCAACCCGCCTAATTTAGTTTTACCTTCTTCTAAAATAATTCGCCCGCGCAAACTATCTTTAATTGTTTCCGGTTGCTCAAAAATTTCCTTGAGCATAAAATGAGCATAACCCTTTTTTTCGCACTCGCCAATATCCCAATCTATGCTATCAATTTTTTTATTTATCTCCTGATTTTTTAAATTAATAATTCTAAAACCATCGCCGTTTATCTCGGCTATTTCGCCGTCGTCAAGATAAATAATTTGCCGCGTATGGCTAACGATCGCCGAAATATCCGAAGCAATAATCGTTTGATTTTCCGCTAAACCGACGACCAGGGGCGAACCGCACCTGGCGGCCAATAATTTATTCGGCTCGTCAACATGATATAAGGCTAAACCATAAGTGCCTTTTAGCATTGGTAAAACCTTAATTAAAGTTTCGGTTAAATTGCCCTGGTATTCTTCTTCAATTAAATGAACAATAACTTCAGTGTCGGTTTCCGATCTAAAATTATGACCGCCGGCCTCTAAGCGACTTTTTAACTCTTTATAATTTTCAATAATTCCATTATGAACCAGCCAAATTTTATTTTTACAATCGGAGTGCGGGTGGGCATTAGCTTCGGTTGGCTTACCGTGAGTCGCCCAACGGGTATGGGCGATGCCTAAATTACCATTTTGTTCCATACCACTTTGCCCAATTTTTTTTTCAAGTTCACTTATTCTCCCAACCGACTTAACCGAAAAAACCTCTCCGCCGGTCATTAGGGCAATGCCGGAAGAATCATAACCGCGATATTCTAAACGCCTTAAACCATCAACTAAAATTGGCAAAGCATTATTTTTTCCTAAATAACCGACAATTCCGCACATAAATTTAAATTATATTAATTTCCACATTTGTAAAAATAAAGCTTTCTGCGTTTCGTAAATCATTTTATTTTCTATAATCACGCCAACCGGATTATTATAACTATCGCGCGAAATAAAAGCGCATTTATCCGCGTAAATTAAAATATAAGTCATGTTGCCCTCACCGGTTTTTTCTGTTTTTAACCATTTACGTTCATCCATACCATAAGTACCGCCGCCTGCGGAAAGAGAAATTGTATTAGCTTTTATATTATTCTTAATTCTTTTTTTATTAAAATCCGGGTAAGCTGTGTAAACATCTTCGCGCACACCGGCGGCCGAATAAACATAATAATTTTTATCCGCCTGATTTTTAATAGATAATAAAACATCATCTAAAATAAATTTAACCCCATCTCGGCCTTCATAAAATTTAGTCGTCGGCTTACCACCGCCCTTTTCCTGAAGCGACCTTAGCTCCGGTATTAAATCTTTTATTTTTTCCTCGGCTTTTTTTAAATCTTGCTCCCGATCAGATAATAATTTTAAAATTCTCTCCGGGTCTTCGGCCACGAAATTTTGCTTGGTATTTTTATGAAAAAAACTTACTAAACCGGCTTCCTGCAATTTTTTTAAAATATCATAAGTCGTGCCGCGATTTAAACTAGCTATCGCGGCTAAATTTCTAACCGAGCTGGCACCATGTTCGAGTAGCGCCAAATAGACCACCATTTCTTTATCACCTAAACCTAATTTTTTAAAAATAGTTATGTCCATTATATTATTTATCAAAATTTTTAATAATTTGTTGACCGGCCTGACAATTAAATTTTATTCCTTTGTGCCCATCTGCTTTTGCCTTAGCTATTAATCGTTTTAATTTATTTAAATCTTCGTCTTGGCAAAATTTTGGACAATTTACACAATTTATTTTTTTCATAATACTTTTATCATGTTTAAAGAAAAACTACCGCGGTCAAATAATTTGATATTTGAGAGCGGCAGGGTCTGTATAAGTAATTTTTGCTTTAAAAGTTTTTCTTTTAAAGCTTTATATTATGCGAGTTGCTATTTGTTGAACTCGCGTATATTTTACAGACTTTAAAATGTGCATATCCTCCTGCTTACAATATATATCTAATTTTATAATCTGTCAACTATTTTTCTACAACATTATTAAAGTAACAAAAAAATAGCTTTAATTAGCTATTTTTTTATATAATAAATGTCAATTAATAATACTACAATTATTAAGTTATCCACAGTTTTATAGAATAAAAGGCATTATAGTTTTACTAAAATTTTTGGCCGTAGAGCTTTGCTCGCTAAAAATTTTAATAAAACACCTTATATTTTTGGGAAATATTAAAACCTTTTTCTAAAAAAGGTTTTAAAACAATTAAAAAAGCACCATAGTTCCGGCGCTGGCCTACTCTCCCAGGGCTTATGCCCAAGTACCATCGGCGCTGATGAGCTTGACTTCCGTGTTCGGGATGGGAACGGGTATGGCCTCATCGCTAGAAGCACCAGAACTATGATGCCTTTTTATATGTTTATCAAAAAAGTATAGAGATTGCCTAAGCAATTTATTTTTCAAAACAAAAATGTGGGAAAATCAGATGGTTTATTAGTACTCCTCGGCTCAAACCCTTACGGGCCTTACACCTAGAGCCTATCAAAGTTATATTCTCTAACTAACCTATGAAACCTAATCTTGAAGACGGCTTCACGCTTAGATGCTTTCAGCGTTTATCCTAACCGAAGATAGCTACCCAGCGATGCCCTTGGTAGAACAGCTGGTACACTAGAGCTTCGTCATTCCCGGTCCTCTCGTACTAAGGAATGTCCTTCTCAAGTTTCCACGACCATAGTAGATAGGAGACCGACCTGTCTTACGACGGTCTGAACCCAGCTCGCGTGCCGCTTTAATGGGCGAACAGCCCAACCCTTGGGAGCTTCTCCACCCCCAGGATGCGACGAGCCGACATCGAGGTGCCGAACCTTGCCGTCGCTGTGGACGCTTGGGCAAGACTAGCCTGTTATCCCCGGAGTAGCTTTTATCCGATGAGCTTCCGCCGTCCTATTTCGTACGGTCGGATCACTAAGTTCCGCTTTCGCGACTGCTCGACTTGCTGGTCTCGCAGTAAAGCTGGCTTGTGCCTTTACACTATCTCCCGGATTTCCATCCCGGGATAGCCAACCTTTGTAAACGCCTCCGTTACTCTTTAGGAGGCATCCGCCCCAGACAAACTACCCACCAGATACTGTCCCCAGTCCGGATTCACGGACAAGGGTTAGATTTAAAAGCACACAAGGGTGGTATCTCACTGGCGTCCGCCTTGCGGCGAACTCCCACCTATACTGAACATGCGTACCCCTAACTCAATATCAAGCTATAGTAAAGCTTCACGGGGTCTTTTCGTCCAACTATGGTTAACGAGCATCTTTACTCGTCTTGCAATTTCACCGAGTCCTTCGTTGAGACAGTATTCAAGTTGTTATGCCATTCGTGCAGGTCGGAACTTACCCGACAAGGAATTTCGCTACCTTAGGACCG
>JBAXOH010000069.1:0-4252 GCA_037133335.1 bacterium | reverse complement strand
GCTTTTTTCTATCTATTTTTTTGTCTTTATATTTTTTTATTACCAATTCAAGATGATCTTTTACTTTATCAATGGCTTTAAACAAATCTTTTTCGGTTTTTTCTACGCGGAGTAAATCACTGCCGAGCGACAAATTAACTTCCGCCGAGTAGATTTCGCCTTTAAGATGATGGTTAGTGGTTTTCCCAACCTCAACATGAGCGTTAATAACTTTTAACTTGCCTAAATATTTATCCAGCATGTCCATTTTTTTCTGTACATAATCTTTTAATTTAGGCGTTAATTCTAAATTAGTGGCTTTAATGTTTAACTTCATAGATTTATGCCGTCATTCTGGAGGGAGCGCCAGCGACCGATAGAATCTCGGGATGCTATCGCTTCACTTCGTTACGCTCCAGCATGACAGATTATTTTAAAATATCTTTTCAAAAATACTCTTAAAAACATAATCAAATTTGGCTACATCGCGAAAAGTTACCAATAATACTAAAAGCATAAGCAAAGCAAAACCGATATTATGAATCACGCCTTCAACTTCGCTTTTAACCGGCGACCGTTTTATTTTTTCAATAATCAAAAATAAAATTCGGCCCCCATCCAACGCGGGAAAAGGAAAAAAGTTTATAACCGCTAAATTAATGGATAATAAAGCCGTGAACTGCAAAAGGTAAACAAACCCCATGCGCGCGACTTGGCCGGTTAAAGTGGCGATGCCTACCGGGCCGGATAAATCGGCGGTTACGCCATGGCCAAAAATTAAATTCTTAATTAATTCATAAAACGCTACGATAATTGCCCAGGTTAAAAGTAAAGTCATTTTAAATCCCTCGAAAATAGCTAAATACCAAGGGTATCTAACCGTGCCGGTTTCGGTAATGGCTACTCCTATACCTCCCCTATTAGTCTCTATCATTAACTTCGGCGTAATCCCAGCTTCAATTAAATCCTGCCCGCGGTTTATTTTATAAGATATTTTATTGCCAACATTAGAAGCGACATAATTTTGCAGCTCTTGGTAATTTGAAAAACTATTATTATCTATACTAACTATAGCGTCGCCGACTTTTAAACCAGCTAATTCAGCCGGAGTCTTTTCCATAACTTCAACAATCTGAATTTTTTTATCACTTACTTTAGCGTGCGAATTTAACTGCCCGTCTAAGGATTGGGGCAGGCCAATCATAAAGCCGGCGGAAATTAAAACCGCGGCTAAAACAATATTCATAACTACTCCGGCCGAAAGCATGAAGGCTCTTTGCCAAATTTTTTTACCGGCAAAACTGTCCGGTTCGGTTTTACCTTCGCCGTTTTCCCCCTTAATTTTTACGAAACCGCCGAGCGGCAGCCAATTTAAAGAATAAACCGTACCGAATTTATGCTCATTCTCATTAATTTCTCTTGAACCTCTTATAAAACGAAATTTTCTTACCCAAACAGCTTCATCAACTTCTAATTTTTCATCAATAATGGTTTCCTGAATTATTTCCGAACCGTCGGACAACGGCGCGGAATTAATTTCTACTTCTACATTTTCCGACTCGGAGATTTTTTTAAGCCTTCGCTCGCGCCAGATTTGCACGCCAAAAGCTCTAGGCGGAAAACCTAAGCCAAACTCCTCGGCTCGAACGCCAAATTTTCGCGCCATCATAAAATGCCCGAACTCGTGAGCCAGCACTAAAACGGAAAGAACTATAAGAAAGGTAATAATAGTTAAAAACATACAAAAAAAATATAATTTATATCGTCATTATCTCTTCTTCTTTTTTTTCTTTAATATTTTTTAAATTATCATTTTGCTTGGTAATTTCCTCATCCAATTCTTTAATAAACCTGAATTTATCATCTTCGCTCATGGTTTTATCTTTAAACGCTTCTTCAATAATATTTTTTATCTCGTCTCTAATCTGCCGTAAGGCGATTCTGGCGGTTTCCATTTTTTCGCTCAATTTTTTTACCAGCTCTTTACGGTTTTCTTCGGTTAATTGGGGTACGACTAATCTAATCTTATCGCCTTCATTAACCGGGTTCACGCCTAGATCGGCGGCCGTAATAGCTTTTTCAATGTCCTTAGTAATAGTTTTATCCCAAGGCGTAATAACTATGCAGCGCGCTTCGGGTACGCTTATAGAAGCTAGGCCGACTAAAGCGGTTTTCGTGCCATAAGCGTCAACAAAAATTCCATCTAGCATAGCCGGATTAGCCCGACCGGTCCGAATGTTCGAAATATCTTTTTTAAAAAAATCAACGGCTTTAATAAAATCGCCTTGCTTGGCTTGAATGTATTGGTTCATAAAAAATTATTAATTATTTATTAACTTTTTCCGCTGCCAAATAAAGGATAGCAGAATTTTTTTGATCAATCAATAATTTAGCGCCGGCGCGGCTGGTCGGTAATTTCTTTGAAATCCAATTTTTACCTCCGTCCAGCGAATGATAAAAAGTCGTACCGGTCGTATAATAAATTTCATTGGCGTCCGAAGGATTAACGGCGATAGAATATATTTTAGCTTCCGCTTCCGCGGTTAAAAGTTCAATCTTTGACCAAGTGTTGCCGTCGTCGGTTGATTTTAACAAGCCATAATTAGTAGCTAAAAATATGTTGGCTTTTTCTGATTTTACTATAACTAAATCACGGAAGCGATTGCTGCCGTCAAAATTTTGTAATTTATCGGTTAAACTTTCAAATTTCTCACCGCCGTTCGTAGAGCGGAAAATACCTTTGGAGGCCGTACCGGCGAACATTATTTTAGAATTAACCGGGCTAATAACAATTTTATCAATCTGGCTGTCAAATCTATCTAAAGCGCGCCAACTCGCTCCCTTATCCGAACTTTTAATAATATCACCGTTAGAAGTGCCGATAAAAATATTATTGCTGTTTGAGTAATCAATCACGAGTGAACTTATAACGGCTTTTAAATCATTATCAAAATAAACCGGATTCCAGATGCGGCTGCAATCATCGGATTTAAAAACTTTATTAGCCACGGTAGCGTAAACCACGCATTTATCAGCCGGGTCAACCGCTATGTTAGTTACGGTTACTTTGCCTAGACCGGTAGCAACCTGCCAGCCTTCGGCGCCGTCATAACTGTAAAATAAACCATTCCCGAGACTGCCGGCATAAATCGCTTTACTATCCGACGGATCAAGGCTCAAAGAAATAATATCAACGCCGGAAAAACTTCTTTTAGCGCCAACACCTTGAATTAAAGTCTGCTGCGTCCAATTCGCTCCCTTATTTAAAGATTTAAAAACTCCGCTGTCGGAGATACTACTTGAACCTGTGCTTGAGCTCCCGCCAAGGCTAATCGTACAGCCGGATAAGGCCAGAGCGATTAAAGGCAATAACAGCGCGACCATTAAAAATTTATTTTTTAGCATATTTTTTAATTAATTTTTAGAAACTTACCGCTACATTTTCTAAGGCCAACCTAGGATTAACGTTGGCCGCTAAATACTCTCGGCTCTGTTTTAAAACATTTATTAAATTTAATAGCGATGGCAAGCTAAATTTACTTTTTATCGCCTCGAGCTCTTTAGAAAAAGCCTCATGCTGAATTAAATCAACTAAATTTAATTCCCTGAGCATTAAATCTCTGGCTAAATTCTGCCAAATATCAATAACGCCGGCCGCCCTATTAACCGCCTCTTGGCCGCGCGCGCCGGCGCCTAAAATATTTTCAATAGCGCTAAAACGCGAGTTAATATCGGAACTTAATAAACCGACGAAGGACTTAACTAATTCTTCGTAATCTTCATAATATTCTTTATCTTGAAAAAACTTTAAAGCGAGCGCCGGCCGTCCGGCGGATAAACGGGAAAAATTTTTAGCCTGGCTTCTTGAAGCCCCGTAATTTTTAATTAACTCATCATGAATAATATCGCTGGCTACCGCCCTGAACCGTAAAATTTGGCTGCGCGAGATTATAGTTTTAGGTAAAGCTTCAAGATCGGTAACGGTTAAAATTATTACTACTTTAATTTTAGGTTCTTCTAAGGTTTTTAATAGGGCGTTAACCGCGCCTTCGCTTAAATTTTCCGCGCCTTTTATAATCCCGATTTTATAAGAATTCAAAAATGAGCTTAACCCTAAGTTTCTAATAAAATCCCTGATTTGATCAACGGAAATATTTTTTTTGTCTTCTAATTTTTCTATTAAATAAATATCGCTATGAATGCCTTTGGCCGCCCCTAGGCAGGCCGGGCATTTATCGCAAGGCAAAGTTGATTGGCCTTTCGCCTCGCAAAC
>JBAXOH010000068.1:0-4276 GCA_037133335.1 bacterium | reverse complement strand
CCATAATATAATAGACTTGTTATTTAATAATTTTTCGCCGCTAAACGCGAAAATTTATTAAACAACAAGTCGGCAATTAGTTAGATGCAACAAAAGGATCTCTTTTGCCGGTAATCGGCTGCTCTTCGGGAATAACAACATTTTTTTGTAATTTTAAATACTTTTCACTGCTAAAAATTGATAAATCAAACCCGCCGTTACTTTTAATTTTAGCCATATCCGTTACCATAGAGGCCGCTTCGCCGATTTGGGAAGTACTAAGAATCACCGCGGACGGCTTAGGCGCGGACGGTTTGCGGTTGCTGTAAATCACCCAGGCCGTACTAAGCAACATTAAAATTATGATGCAAATATAAGTTGCTGTTTTTTTTGCCGACATTTTTTTCCTTACCAGCATAAAATTTTATTTACTCTGTTAGGCCCGGCAAAATGGTAATTCTGCCTCAGGCAAAACTATTTAATTAAGGCAAATAATAGCTATAAGCCAATAAATTAACTTTACTCTCACTAAAATTATAACTTATTTTGGCTATATCTAAAAGCCTTAAATTATTTTCAAAAGTCTTAATGACATTTTTTAAAACCTGATAATTAACCGCGCTCAAATTAACTTCTATTTTTACCCGGCCGACGCCCGGCGGAAGTTGTTCAAAAATATCTCCGGTCGGTTCTTTATTTCCACCAGCCGGAGCTTTAACCGCGGCCGACGCCCGAATAATCTCCGGCTCAACTTTTAAAGAATTTAAAACTACCCCATTTTTTGAAGCGATGGCCTCAATAATATAAATTAAACCGTTGATATCACTCTGGGTCGGCACCATGCCCGCCAGTTTATTTTTATTTTCCTCGCTGATTGATTGATACGATTTTTTAAAATCAACAATAAAATTAAAATAATCCAATTCATTTTCATATTCGGTCTGAATTTTTTTTCTCGCATTTTCATCTTGAACGATCTGCAGGTATTGAGGATAAATAAACAGCCATAAGCCGAGCACTAAAATTATGGCCGCGACGGCTAAAATTAAATAGTCTAAGTAATTAATCAAAAAATTATCTATTTTTAACTTTAACGAGCCGGTTAATTCATCTTCCTTGATTATTTTTTTAAGCTTAAGCATATTTTTTATTCGGTAAAGAGGCTTTTCAAAATAGAAAATTTAAAAATAAATTTTATTATAGGTCTACTACTCCCTCCGCCCAGCGCCATTTCACCTCCGCTTATCTTAACGTCAAGCACCTGAGAATTATCTTTTAAAAACTTAGCTTGCTCGGAAATATTGCCATAACTGGTAGCCAAAGCTTCTAATGAATAATTACCGCTAGTATCACCGCTGAAACCAGTATAATAAACATCTTTAATAGTATTATCCTCTAAAAATTTAAAGAAATTTGTCCAATAAACATGTTCTGAAAATATTTGAGAAATTGTTTTAAATCTGGCTTGAAAATTAGATATTTCCACCAGACCGGCTTCTTCTTGTTTAATTTTTTCCGTCAACTGATTAATTTTTTCTATTTGTTCTCGGTCATTCGTTTGTTTGGAATCTTTATAAAACGCAACGCCGGTATAAATCGCCCCCACAAGAAAAATCGGAATTAAAATTATAAAAATAGAAGTAATTATATTTTGGCGCCAATCAAAATAAGTTACTATCTCGCCTCTTATTAAATTCGTCTCTAAAATAGACTCCTTCGCCTGCCGTTTTATGGCCGGATCTTCTTCTGCGCGCTTAGCTTCTTGTTTAACTTCGGTTATAACTTCAGGCTTATTTTGCACGATCGGTCCTATCTCTTTTTCCGGCGTTTTTGTTTCAGCCAGCTTTGCTTTCGGCGCTTTTAAAGCCGTTATTTTTTGCCTAATTGATTTTAATAATTTAGCCAGCCAGCCAGCCTCGCCTATTTTAGAAAATTTAATTGTTTTCGGATTTTCTTTTTCCGGTTGAACTTTTAAATTTTGGGCGAGCTGATCCGCCTGTTCGGCGGGCGGGTTTCTTTTTATATTGTCTTGATTAAAAATTTGCTGATAATCAGCCGAAATCTGCTTATGATTTTCCGATTTGGTTAATTTTTCTCCGATGGCCGTAAAAAAATTTTTGCTCGGCGATTTATTTTGGCCTTCCTTTAACGCCGAACTTTCATGATGCTTTATCGATTTTAAAATTTCTTCGCGAGACTCTTTTAGCTTATTTTTTTCAATCGACGAAGCGGAATTTTTATCAACCGGAGCTTTTTTATTTAAAAACGGCAAAAAGAAAAAAGGAGAAATTTTAAAGTTTTTAACTTCTTTTTTAGGGTTAGACCAAGCTAATTTTTCTTTTTTATCATCTTTATTTTTCAGCTTTGGGTCATCTTCTTTTTTATTTTTTAAAAAGTCAATCTCGGACATAAAAAATTGCTTATCCCGCCTCGCGTTGCGAGAACGGAAAAATTTATTAATCCATTTCTCTTAATGCCAAACCAATAGCTATAGCCATGCGCGGAGCGATTTCGTCTAGAAGCGGCTTCATTTCAAGAGGATAAGAAATTGTCGACCAAGGATTACCGACTAGCACATTAATATTTAATATTTTTGATAAATAGCTTGTAAAATTTATCAGCAAAGCCGAACCGCCGCTTAAAATAATCTTATCTACCTTTTTATTATTCTTGTCCTGAAATAAATTTAAAGCATATTTTATTTCATTAACTATAGGTGAAATGCTCTCTATAATATTTTTAGGAATGGCGTTATCGGCCGAATTAAGCGAATCTATGCCTAAATCATATTTGAATTGTTCAGCGCGCTCTAAGCCGATATTAAGACTATGGCTAATAGCTTTAGTAATTGTCCGGCCGCCGATATCTATGCTTCTATTTAAAGTTGGGATGCTTTGGTCAATAATCGTAAAACTGGTGGTTTTGGCTCCGATTTCTACAACCATAACGGTTGATTTGTCATTGCCTAAAAGCGATCTAATAAGCGCAAAAGTTTCCGTTTCCAAACTTAACAAATTTATTTGGGCATTTTTAAAAATTTCTATATACTTTTTAACTAACGTCCGCGGCGCGCCGGTTAACAAAATTTTAGTATCGCCCGGCTTTACCGCGGCGCTGCTATTTTCAATTTTTTTCCAATCTAAAATCATCTCTTCCGGCGGCAAAGGAATAACTTTTTTCGCCTCCCAGCTTATAGCCGAAGGCAAATCTTCTTTATTCACGCCGGACAAATTTAAAATTGAAGAAAAAACCGAAAAAGTGGGCAAAGCCGATACGGCATTATGACTGCTAATCCCGGCCTGCTGGCATATTTTTTTGATAATAGAGGCAATTTTAACCGGATCTTTCTGGTCTAAATCTTCAAGATTCTCGCTAAAACCGTAGGTTAATAGCCTTGTTTTACCACTTTGATTTTTTAATTCAACTATTTTTATGCTTGAACTGCCGATATCAATACCCAGATAACTTTTACTTGAAAAAAATAAACTCATATATGACAAAATGAAAAAAAATTAAAATTTTTGACATTCAAGGCAACTATACTATATAATTATATAATAATAGCGCCAAAAAATCAAAGGCTTGATTAAAATATAGCAACAGTATTATTATAGCATAAAATTCTAATTTAACAAAACTATGGATTTCCTAAAAAAATATAAAACAATTTTTGCAGCCATTGGTTTTATTTTAATTGTCTTTATTTTAGGCTATCTGCTTTATGCGCTTTTTTTTAAACCAAGCTCGGCTCCGGTGATTATAGAGCAGCCGACCGCGACTAGCACCCAAGGCGGTTTGCCCGTAGCTCAGCCCGGAACCGGCCAGACAACATCTTCAGGCCAGCCGATTGACGGCTTGCCGGAAGGAACGAAGGAGCCGTCCGGCCAGAGCAGTGCCGTCGCTTTAGGCGGCTTAACCCAAACCGCCGAATTAAACCAGTCGCCAAGTCTGGCGGCAACCTTATCTACTAATGGCGATGATCTGCAATATTACAATAAGCAAGACGGAAAATTTTACCGTCTGACTAAAGACGGACAAGCCAGCCTGCTCTCGGACACGGCGTTTCATGAAGTGCAAAAAATTACCTGGTCGCCTGATAAAAATAAAGCCATTTTAGAATATCCTGATCAGGCGAAAATTATTTACGATTTTAAAAACAAACAGCAAATTAGCCTGCCTGGCCATTGGAAAGATTTTAATTTTTCTCCGGACGGTTCAAAGATTGTTTTAAAAAGCATGGCCACTAGCGAGGATAACCGTTGGCTGGCCATAATTAATAATGACGGTACTTCAGCAC
>JBAXOH010000067.1:0-4285 GCA_037133335.1 bacterium | reverse complement strand
AATATTAATTATGTAATGAAAACTTTATTAATAAAAAGCGATTTTTTTAAAGATGGTGATATACGCTTAAAATGGACTAAAATTTGGTACTTTTCACCGCATCAATATCTTCAAGTTAATATTGATAATAAATGGA
Source organism: bacterium (assembly GCA_037133335.1). Classification (GTDB taxonomy): domain Bacteria; phylum Patescibacteriota; class Patescibacteriia; order Patescibacteriales; family GWC2-42-12; genus JACPHD01. The sequence goes on along the minus strand of JBAXOH010000067.1, from coordinate 4,149 downwards.
TAAACATAGACATTTGGGCTTATGCTTACGGAATAAAATTCGGCGATAACGCCCACGGATTTCATTAATTATTTTAATAAAAATCGCCAAAATAAAAACATGGCTTAGCGCCATGTTTTTTAAGTTTTAGTTTTACTTTTTATTTTAAGCCTCTCCCCCGCCGTAGCTATTAGCATGCCGATCGGCCAAGCCATTTTTAAAATCCAGTATTCATAAGCCGGCCGCCATTTTTTAAAATATTTTAGCATGGAATCACGGAAATATTTTTGCTTGACCGCTAAATTCACCTGCTTAAAACTCTGCCCCATTAAATCAATGCATTCGGCCGTCGGCATATACCAGATTTCGCCGCCGGCCGCTTTGACGCGACGACAATAATCAACTTCTTCAAACCAAAGAAAAAACCTTTCGTCGAGTAAGCCGACTTTTTTAATTACTTCGCTTCTTACCATAAAAAATCCTCCTCTTATAGAATCGACCGAAGCTGATTTAAAATAATCAAAATCATTTCTTAAATATTTATCTAAAACTCCGGGAAAAATATGCGGAATTTTTAAAATAACCGCTAACTGATCTTCGAGTGTTGGAAAACGGCGCACTTGCTTTATAACTCGCGCGCTTTCATCTAGCAGCCGGCAACCAACCACCCAGGCGTCTTCATGGGCATTCATCCAGGAAAACATATTTGATAAAGTATCGTCAAAAACGCGCATATCCGGATTTAATAATAAAATATATCGACCACCAGCCTGCTTAATGGCCTGGTTATTAGCTTTAGCAAAACCTAAATTTTCTTGGTTAGAAATTAATTTTACTTGTGGGTAATATTTTTTTACCATATCAACCGTGCCATCAGCCGAATTATTATCAACCACAAAAATTTCAAAATTAATATTTTGACTTTCATATAACGCCCTTAAATTATCTTTTAGTTTTTCCTTAACGTTCCATGAGACAATGATAATTGATATATCCATAAAATTAATCATGACGCTTTAAACGTTCGGCTACGGCCTTTAAATTTCTTAAATAAAACATCAACCTTGGATAAAAAGAGGTGGTTATGCTCCATTCCACGCCCCAAGTATTAAGACAACCGGCGCAGCGTTTAATTTCTTGTCTTATTTTTTTCGCTTGTTCGCTCCGCCAAATTTCGCTTGGAGTATGTTCTCGGACATTACCCAAAATAGAATCCCAATAGGTTAAACAAGGCGCAATATTACCGTCGCATCGTAAAACAAAAAATGATGAGGCGGCGAAACATCTGAATTTTATTGGCTCCCCTTTCAAAAGTTTCAGCCATTTTTCCCGAATAATGGTATTCTCTTGCGTGCCTACGGCCGCAATCATTTTATCATTATTATTTTTAATATCAGCCTTGTCGTTTTTATAAAAAGAAGACTGGTTATACCAATGCATGACGGAGCCAATATCTTTTTCATCGGCATATTCTTTAACTTTCCGCCATTCATCTAAAGTTAAATCGGATAAAGTCAGGCCCACGACCAAAGAAAGCTGATCCGGATATTTATTTCTTATACCTAAAAGTTTATTTACCAAATAATCAACTTTTTCAAAATTTCCCGGAACTCCCCTCACTTTATCGTGGACTTCGCCGATACCGTCAAGGGAAATACCAACGTTTATTTTAATATTCTCATCCATTATTTCCTGGACGACTTTAAGCATTCTGTCAGCCGAAATTCCGTTAGTGCTCAAATCCAGGCTGGCTTTAGGAAAAATTTTATGTTCTAATTTTATTATTTTAACAATATCGCTTCTTAAAATAGCTTCGCCGCCGGAATTAATAATCGTTTCTACCTCGCTTAAAAGCGGATCGCTAAAAACTTTTTTAATTTCTTCAAGCGTCAACGGATTAGCGGCCGGCGCTTGCTTCCAAATATTACAATGAGTACAATGTGAGTTGCACTTATCCGTCACTCCAAACCAAATCCATCTGGGCTTAAGATTTTTGCCCAGACCGGTTAAGATTAAATTTTTATTGCCCAAATAAAACCTGCCCGATAATTTCTTTATTAAATTTAATTTTCCATTTTTCATAATTTCATGTTTATAATCTTTACTTATTTTTTATCCGCTCCTACATATTTAGATAAAATATCAATCAATGCCTGCGTTGATTTTTCCCAGCTAAATTCGCTTGCTTTATTAAAACCGGCGAGCGATATCTTTTTTATTTTATTATCATCATTAATTAACTTAATAATTTCCTCGGCCATTAAATCAGGACGAGAGGGCGGTACGATAACGGCAGATTCATTATGAACCGCATAATCTTTAACCGCTCCGGTAGCGGTGGCGATAACGGCGCATTTACAGGCCATAGCTTCAAGTGGTGGCAAGCCAAAACCCTCTTCCCTGCTCGGCCACAAAAATATATCGCTCTCTGAATATAACTCGCGCAATTTTTCCACAGACGGCCGATAAAAATACTCAATATTTTTTCCAAAATTACGTTTAAGCCTATAAGCGCCAAATAAAGTCAACGTTACGTCCGGATGCTTGCGCTTAGCTATATTAAAAGCTTCTAACCCATCCAAAAAACCTTTTTTCTCTAATACGTGATACATCATCAAAAATTTTTTACTATTATTAAACTTTTTTTCATTATTGTAAAATTTTTCTTGGTCAACGCCGTTAAAAACTACGCCGGCAACATCTTCATTAAATTTTTCGCTGGCTAAATTTTTTAGCCACTCGGCAATGACAATTTTTTTTAAAGGTAGCTTCCAAGTAGCATTAACTTTATCTTTCGGCCTGGTCCATGTTTCATAATCCTGAATAAAATAAAACTTTTCGCCTTTATCTTCCGGATAATCCGCGAGCCAATCAGCGGTTTCGTTAGCCGTAGCGATAGTTGCGTCGGCCGACGGAATAAATTTAGCTGATAAGTCAGGTGTTCTTAATATTTTTACTTTTTCCGATAAAGCGAACCAAGTAATTTTATCTAAATCAAACAGCCCTAAAATTTTTCGTTTTGCCCGCTTAGCCCAACCCTTAGCTGTCTCAATCTTACCGGCATTAACCGATAAAATAAAGGGGTAAATAATCGTTACGTCATGCCCAAGCTTTATTAAATTATTGGCGTGCTCAAAAACGACTCTTATTCCTCCGGTAATTCCTGTTGTTGGCACTAAAAAATTTATTTTCATTTTTTCTTTAATAAAACTGCGTTAAAATAACCGTCAAAAAACTTTAAAATAAAAATTTTCATATAATCAACGGCTATTTTTTTAATAGCATTAATTTTCAACAGCTCGGCTAACTTTTTATATACACCGCCCTTAAAGAATAAAACACTTTCTAAATTTTCCGGTAAAAATATTTCTTCCTTAAAATTAGCATTAAAAAAATATCTCTTCCACTCATTAATAGCATATATATTTTCATTTATGCCGTTAATCTTATCTAGTTCAACCTGCTCTCTTCTTTTATTGCCGAATACGCCGCTGCTAGGCTCATTTAATAAAATCAACCGCCCATCCGGCTTTAAAATTCTATAAATCTCGCTTAAAGTCTTTTTAATGTCAGAGCTATGATGGATAGAAGAACTTATAAGCACGTAGTCAAAAACTCCTTCTTTAAACGGCAAGCTAATCATATCGGCTAAGATGCGCTCAAAATAAACGTTTCTGTTTTTAATAAATACTTCCCCGGCTTCAAGCCCGTCCGGCGGCATAGATAGAATATCAATGGCGATACAATAATTATTTTTAGCCAGTTCGGCCGTTACCCAGCAGTTACTCGCCCCGATTTCTAAAATAACTGAATTATTTTCTTTAATAAATTTTTTTAAACTTAATTCGGTATTTTCGTAAGTTAGAGAGCTAATTTTTTCGCTCAGATTATCTATGCCGAACTTTTCGACGTTCGGTAATTTTAACAACCAAGCTTCATCTTTAAATTTCAATAAATCTTTGTGCTTAACCATTCCCTGATTAATAAATTTTTTCTCTGCCTCGGCGGCCAGGCTGATATTTTTAAATAAATGAACGATGCCCTTGTCAACCAAAAAAATATTTCCGCATTTTTCGCAAATTAATTTGCCTTGGCTGATTATTCCCCCGCTTTCCGGCGCGACGACTATTTTAAAATATTTTTCCGAGCAAGCCGGACAAACTATATAAT
>JBAXOH010000066.1:0-4293 GCA_037133335.1 bacterium | reverse complement strand
ATCTAATAAATTGAGCTAAAATTTATATATTAATATTATTATGAAAATTTCTAAAATTATCTATATAGTTCTCTCGGCCGCCCTTCTCCTAACTCTGCCGTTTTTAACTAATAATCTTGATTGGTCTAACGGTTATTTTTTACCATTATCTATTTTGGCTTTGGCCGCTATTTTAACGCTAGCCGCGGTTAATTTTAAAAATGCTTTCTTGCTTATAATCTTCATCCTGCCGGCCGTCTATCATTTTAATTATTTAAAAATTAATATTTTTAACTACTTGCCGTTTTTTAACGATTACACCTTTTATCTAAACCCGGCCTCGTTGATTTATCTGCTGATTACTCTCTTCGGCTTATTGACTCTCCTAGAAAAACGGCGCGATTTAAAATCTTTGCCGCTAAAATATATTATGGCGGCGGCCGTTATTTTGACCGGCGCTTCAATTTTTTGGTCGGCTGATCGGGCGGTTAGCTTAATTGAACTGATTTATTTAATCGTGCCTTTCGCCATGTATCTAATCGCTTATTTTTATTTTTCCGACCAAACCTCATTTATTAAATTATTGCTGGTTTCTATTCTATCTTCCATTATACCTTTAATCGCCGCTATTTTTCAATTGGCAACGGGTAGCTACTTTTATGAGCCTGACTCGTCTTTGGGCCGCTTAATCGGCACTCTAGACCACCCTAATACCCTGGGCCTATTTTTATTTTTAATAATAGGATTATTGGTTTCACTTTATCTGGCTAAAGCCGACCGTAATTTTAAAAATAATAAATTGATTTTTTTCTATTTGACCGGCTTGCTGTTTTTCTTAGTTTTAACTTACTCAAGAACCGGCTGGCTTTGCTTGGCCGTTTATATAATTTTACTGATTTTTTTAGAAAGAAAAATTATTTGGTTATTTTTGGCTTCTTTGCCGTTAGCCGCTATTATTTTTTTAGTCTTTGAAAATATAAGGGATCGCGTTTTAGAAATTTTTGATAGCGCCATTTTTAGCTCAATAACCGCGCGGCTTAATATTTGGCAGGTTAGTTTTGAGCAAATTTTAATTAAGCCGTTTTTGGGTCATGGCGTCGGTATGTCCGAGTCGGTCATTGAAAAGGCTAAACCTTGGCAAGGCGGTATTTCGCTACCGCATAATGATTATTTACTCGCGACCCTTGAACTAGGATTGGCCGGTTTAACCTTATTTTTAATTTACACTTTTGGCGCCATTTATTATACATTTAAAACTTTTAAAAGTTTGACGGACAAAAAAACCGTAATCAATTTTTACGGTCATATTTTTATTCTAAATTTTAAAGTTCTCGCCTTCGGCCTACTGGCAATTCTAATTGCCCTGCTTCCGGCCACCATCTTTGAATCCTTATCGCAAAAAATAATTCTTCAAATAATAATTTGGTCTCTACTCGGCGGCTTATTCGGCCTAAAAAAATTGCAGGACGTTTAACTTATCGAGTACGCGCGATCAACTATACCGTGGCCATAACCCTTAGACACGATTTTTTTAATAAATAATCTCTGCGCCATAAATCTAAAGCCTGGTTTACGGCCGCGCATTTCCAAATATTTTGTTTTACTGACATAATCTTGAAACGAATATAGCATAGCAATTAAAAAACCATGACGCCCGTCTAAAAACCCAAAGCGCAAAAAATACATATAAATAAATCTGGAAATCGGCGCTAAAGGCAAAAAATACCAAACATCCTTTACTAAAGACTTGGCGTAAATATAATGGGTAAATAACTTACGCCATTCTATTTTATGCTCGCGGCCGACGAACTTCATCATATAGTTAGCCTGATAAGTCGTATAACGATTAAATTTGGAAAAAAAATGCATTAAACTCGGATCGCTATAATGTAAAATATCGCCCTTAAGCGTCTGAACGCGATTTTTCGGTAAAATTATATGAGCATGCACATCGCGGTCTTCATAGCGGCAAGTTTTTCTAAACAATCTAATATTATACAAAGGATAACGACCGCCCCAGCGCAACCATTTGCCTAAAAAATAATGCCGGCGCGGTATGCCAAAACCATCGTAATTTTTTATTTTTTCAGAACATAGCAATTTAATAATTTCCTCTTTTAAGGCCACGGTGATTACTTCATCAGAATCTAAAAGTAATATCCAATTATGTTTAGCTTTCGGTATAGCCCAATTTTTTTGTTTGGCGCTATAAATATAAAAATGCCTTAAAACGCGCGCACCCATCTGCTTGGCGATAACCACGGTTTTGTCGGTACTATATCCGGTTTTAGCACCATCTACCACTAAAATTTCGTCAGCCCAAAGCGCCGATTTAACACAACGCTTTATGGTTTTTTCCGCGTTAAAAGTCGGTATTAAAACAGTTATTTTATTTTTATGATTTTTTATCACCCCGCTAGATATTAACATATTATTCTTATTTTATTCCCCGCAGATAAAAAATCTAACGGGGTAAATATAATTATCTTTGAATAACGTTATTTATATTACCCCTAAAATAAGGTTCTAATTCGTCTTCCGCTTCTTCGATATCATGTTCCACGTCCTGATTTATATTAAAATTTTCCTCTTCGGTTTCAACCGGGCTATAAGCTAGAATCGGCGCTACTTCCAGTGCGATTTCTTCAGGTTGATCTTGCTCGATATATGCGCGTTCAACCGGGCTAACCGACTTACGTTCGGAAAATCCTAAAATTTTATTGGGAAATAAATAAACAAAATATAAACTTGCGGCTAAACCGGTCATCAAGCCTAAAAGTAAATTTAAAATAATATTAGGCTTAACCGGCCAGCTGGATAAAGTTGAATCATTAATTACTTTAATTTTAACATTATCGCCTAAACCATGATACTGGCTATGTTTAGTCATTAAAGTATAAGAGATGGCTTGGTTGATTTTATCGGCCGTGGCTTTATCTTGATGATAGGTTTTTATGGTAATCATGCCGGTATCCGCTATGGCTCTAGTATAAACCATAGACTGCCATTCTTGTTTTCTTTTATTAACATCGGTGGAAAAAATACTTTTTTTAACATTATAGCCGGAAGCCAAAACCTGCTCATAAAATGAATCTGTGTAAACTACCTGAGCTAAAAGATTACTTAAAAATTGGTTAGAACGCGAAACATTATAAGCGTCTGTATTAGGCCCGTAGTTTTGCACGACTAACAGCGTGCTAGTAGCGCTATAGCGCAAAGGCTGTAAAAAAGTAACGAGCGAAACCATGATTAAAAACATCACGGTTATAATTAGAACTGTTTGCTTTCTTTTACTAACTAGATTTATGAATTGTTTGTATTCCATATAAACAAAATAAATTATTAATTATTTTACTTAAGTTGAAATGCAAAAAAATATTTATACGGGCGGTGAATACTTTTATTAAGTACTCACCACCCGATTATTTTTTATTTAAAAGTGCGATTTTAGCATCTATTGCAGGGCCTCGATTGAAGCCTTTTCAGTGTTCGAAAATTTCAAGCACCTAGCAAATATTAAGCTCTACCTTAAACAGTTTTTTGCTAGCTCCATGGAGCTATAGTCAGTAATCGCAAATTGCAATCACTCAAGCAAAATTCTTGCTTAAAGGGTTAAAGGTTAAATTTTCTTACCAAACTAATTAACACGCAAATCTTCGGCCGTGGGTTGAGTAATCAACGCAGAATTAACCGCTTTAATAACTCCTCCGAGGTTTAAAGATAAAAGTCCGTAACCCCGGATTCCATCCACGCCGGAAACCTTTTTACTGAACAACTCCAGGAAAATTATATCCTGGTTGTAGGCTCGCCATTTAAGGAACGGGCCCAGCTTTGCGTATGGATTATTTCCCTCGTACCCAATACCTGCCATAAGACCGGGTACCAGTTTATGATTCTTGCTTATCGAAAGATCATAAATTGACTGCTTTATTTCCGCGCCGATAACGAACTTGTTATCCGCGGTCATTCGCACGCCGGTTGCACTCTCCTTTTCTGAGCTAATCGGCACACTCGCATAAAACCCAACTTCTGTTTGTGGGAGCAATGCTTTCCCGCTGGCGCGCCGCTGTTCAAGATTTAAATTGTTGTACAGATAAGCGGCGTACGTATCCTGTCTGCTGCTGTCGCTGGAATCAAACTGACCGGTTATACCTAAGTCAGTTGAATTATCCCAGCCTTCGCCGTAAACCTTGGCGCTAGCTCCGCCACCAAGTTTGTACCAGTTAAATCGATATTTATCCTGAGAAAGGCCGGTGCCAGTCTCTCCTAATAGGAACCCACCCACACCAACTTCGCGACCACTAATATTAAATA
>JBAXOH010000065.1:0-4467 GCA_037133335.1 bacterium | reverse complement strand
GATTAACGCCGGTTATATTGGCGGCGAGGAAAGCGCGGTCTTAAACGCGATTGAGGGTTGTCGCATTGAACCTAGGCTGAAGCCGCCCTTTCCAACGACCATTGGGTTATGGAATCGCCCGACGCTTATAAATAACGTTGAAACTTTTTATAATGTAAGCTTAGTGGAGGCTAATCAATATGTTAATAAAAGATTTTATACAATTACCGGCGATTGCCTTAATGAAGGAGTTTACGAATTGTCGGATAATTTAACCATTGAAAAAGTTCTTAAGCAAACTAAAAATTATCCTAAATTTTCTTTTTTTACGCAAATCGGCGGTTTAGCCTCGGGCGAAGTTTTTAATAGCTCTCAATTAAGAAGGCCGGTCTTGGGTGCCGGCTCAATCGCGGTTTATAGCTTAGGTAAAAATAATTTTAAAAAAGTTATAAAAGGCTGGTTGGATTTTTTTGTTAATGAATCTTGCGGTCAATGCACGCCGTGCCGCGAGGGAACCTACCGGCTTAATGAAATTTTTAGTAAAGAGAAAATTGATTGGGAGCTGTTTAATAATTTGTTAGATAATTTAAGCGATACTTCAATTTGCGCTCTTGGCGGTTCGGTAGCGACACCTATAAAAAGTTTTATGAAAAATGTTTACCCCCATATTAAATAAATGAAAAAAATCAACATAAAAATAAACGGTAAAAATATTGTCTGCGATTATGGTAAAACCATCATGCAAGCGGCTCATGACAACGGTTTGGAATTGCCTAATTTGTGTTTTCATCCCGATTTATCCGTTAAAGCTAATTGTCGAGTTTGCGTAGTGGAAATTACCGGTCGTAAAAGCTTAGTGACTTCTTGTTCAACTAAAGTTGAAGACGGCATGGAGATTGTTACTGACAGCGAACGGGTAAAACGTTCGCGTAATTTAAATATAGAATTAATATTTGCTGAGCATATTGAAAGATGTCCGACTTGCATTTGGCGGGTAAATTGTAAATTGTTGGAATTAGCCGATAAATATAAAATTGAGATAACTAAATTTAACGATCGAAAGGGCAAAAGAAAAGTTTATAAATTCGCCAATGCGGTGGAAATTGACGGTACGCAATGCATTGATTGCCGCAATTGCCTAGAGGCTTGCAGTAGTTTGCAAAAAATAAATTATTTAGGGCTGCGAGGCAAAGGAATTAATCAAGAGATCGCACCGGTTAATGAAACCGGCGGTTTTTCTTTTATGCAAGAAGGGGTTGATAAAGTTGATTGTATTTATTGCGGTCAGTGCGCTGTGCATTGCCCGGTGGGCGCGGCTCAAGAGCAAGCTCATTGGCATTTAGTTGAAAAAGCTCTGAGCGATAAATCAAAAGTTATAGTTGCTCAGTTCGCTCCGTCAGTTAGAGTAAGCATAGGTGAAGAATTTGGTCTTGAACAGGGTAAAACAATGCCGGGGCAAGTCGTAGCGGCTTTAAAGCAATTAGGTTTTAATTATGTTTTTGATGTAAATTTTGCGGCCGATATTACCACTATGGTTGAAGCCGAGGAGCTATTGGAAAAAGTAAAATCAGGCGGTCGTTTGCCTATGTTTACTTCTTGCTGTCCGGCCTGGGTAAAATATATTGAATTTTATCGGCCGGATTTAATACCTAACTTAACTACGGTGCGTAGCCCGCAGATTCATAGCGGCGGACTGATAAAAACTTATTGGGCGGAAAAAATGAAGATTAACCCCAAAAAAATTGTGGTGGTTTCGGTTATGCCTTGTACGGCTAAAAAATTTGAAGCCGATCGTACCGAGTTAAAAATTAATGGTAATCAACCGATTGATTATGTGATAACTACGCGTGAATTAGCTTGGCTTATAAAAAAGAATAAAATAGATTTCCCTAAATTAAAACCAGTGGCGGCTGACAATCCATTAGGCGAAGCGAGCGGCGCGGCCGCGATCTACGGCGCTACCGGCGGAGTTATGGAATCAGCCTTAAGAACCGCGGAATATTTATTAATGACGGCCCAAGATTCGGTTTGTACCGACATTAAAGATAAAAATAAATTAAAACTTTGTAATAGTCGGATAGATTTTAAGGATGTACGTGGCCAGAAGGGCGTTAAGGAAGCTTTAGTTGAAATGGCCGGTAAAAAATTAAGAATTGCGGCCGTTAACGGTATCGGTAATATCGCGCCGATACTTGAAAATTTAAAAAATTATGATTATATAGAAGTTATGGCTTGCCCGGATGGTTGTATCGGCGGCGGCGGTCAGCCTATCCCGACAACCGCGGCCATTAGAAAAAAAAGACTAGAAGCTTTATATAAAATTGATGTTAATAGTGAAATTAGAAGAGCTCATGAAAATAAGGGAGCGACCGAGGCTTTAAAATGGCTGGAAGGTAAAGGCAAGCTTAAAAATCAGGTTTTATATACAGAATATAAAAAGAGAAAATAAATAATTTAAAATATATGGCAATAAAAAAACATTTGGGCACAATTACTATTTTAGTTAAAGATCGTCATGCCAATTCCCCTGACGTAAATAGAGTTTTGAGCGAGCAGGGCGGTTTGGTTATGGCGCGCCTAGGAGTTAATGTACAACCGCTATGCGTTAATAATTGCTACGGATTAATTACCGTGGCGGTGCAGGGGACGGTAAAAGATATCAATGATTTAACTAAAAAATTTAATTCGCTTTATGGTATTGTGGCTAAAAGCTTAATTGTAACCAAATAATTTTATGATTAAAGTAGATTATGAAAAATGTTGTTGGCAGGACGGTAAATGCTCAAGTTGCTCTTGCTCAAACTCTAAATGCGTCGGTTGTGTTGAAGCCTGCCCGACTAAAGCGATTACGCGCGGTAAATTAGTTGAAGTTGAGCAAGATAAATGCCTTAATTGCGGCGTTTGCGTTACTGCTTGTAAGCACGGAGCGATTTCTTTAGTTTAACAATGTGACGGCCGGTAAATTATAAAAAATATGTTAGGCATTATAAAAGAGCAAACTTTTGAAAAAGTTAATATTCAATCTTTAACTCAATTTATCGGGCTAGCCGGCATAGCTTTATTTTTGCCATTTTTTATTCATCTGCAATGGATTTCCGGTCCGATAGTTAACGCTATTTTAATTTTAATTTTATTTTTAGTGGGAATTAGAAGCGCTCTGGTTGTAGCTTTAGTGCCAAGCTTAATGGCTTTAGCCGGAGGGTTACTGCCGGCGATTTTAGCGCCAGCTATACCTTTTATAATGATTAGCAATGCCATTTTTATTTTAAGCATTGATTGGATTTATGATTGGTCGAAAAATATGAAACAGGGGTATTGGCTGGGAGTATTGGTCGGTGCGTCTTTAAAGTTTGTTTTTTTATTTTTAAGTTTTAGTTTTCTTACTCGTTTTTTAATTAAGCAAGAACTGGCGGTTAAAATTACACAATTAATGTCTTGGTCGCAATTTGCTACCGCGGTTATGGGCGGTATGATTGCCTGGGCGGTTTTAAAATGGCTAAAGAGGTTTTAAATTTTTTAATTTATTAAAACAGCCTCGCTTCCGGCAGGTTGTTTTTTGACATAAAGAATTATTTATTGTATATTTTAATTGTAATTAACACTAAAATAAGTGTTATTTTTGTTATGAAAATACCTAAATACGTAAAAGATATTGTTGAAAAATTGGAACAAGCAGGCTTCGAAGCTTTTATTGTTGGCGGTTGCGTGCGCGACTTGCTAATGCCCCCCTACGCTAAAGCTTCGGAGGATAAAGAAAAGATACCTAAAGATTGGGATATTACCACTAATGCTCGTCCGGAAAAAATGTTAGAAATATTTTCCGATGGTAAATATGAAAATATTTTTGGTACGGTTTTAGTGCCGATAAAATTAGCTAATGGTGAAACTGAAGATGTAGTAGAAGTAACTACTTATCGTTCCGAACAAGGTTATAGCGATCGTCGTCATCCGGACAAGATTACCTTCGAGGATAGTTTGGAAAAAGATTTATCAAGAAGAGATTTTACGATTAATGCCATGGCTTTACGGCTTCGCCCCGATGGGACTACGGAAATCACGGATTTATTCGGCGGCGAGAAAGATTTAAAGAAAAAAATTATTCGCGCGGTCGGCGAACCGGAAGATAGATTTAAAGAAGATGCTTTGCGCATGATGCGTGCTATTAGATTCGCCTGCCAGCTAAATTTTTCCATTGAAGAAAAAACCGAGAGAGCGATTATAAAAATGGCCGGCGGCATTAAATTTATTTCCGGTGAACGGATTCGCGATGAATTGATTAAAATTTTTGAATCGGATAAAGCCTATGACGGGCTGATGATGCTTTATGAGTTTAAATTATTGCAATATATTATTCCGGAGCTGGAACGCGGCGTTGGGGTAAATCAGAATAAGCACCATACCTATACGGTTTTTAAACATAGCGTTTTATCTTTAAAATATACGCCTAGTAAAAAATGGCAGGTTAAACTGGCTTCTTTACTTCATGAT
>JBAXOH010000064.1:0-4475 GCA_037133335.1 bacterium | reverse complement strand
GGGATCTTCGGCCACCCTGACTGGGATTTTAGTGGCTTGAGCGATTTCTTTATCCAAGCCGCGAAGCAAAGCTCCGCCGCCGGTTAAAACAATGCCATGCTCATAAATATCCGAAACTAATTCCGGCGGCGTAGTTTCTAAAGTTATTTTTATATTTTCTATAATTTGCCTGATAATGCGTTGCATGGCTTCTCTGACCTGGCTGTCGGTTATTATTACTTCTTTAGGCAAACCGTTAATTAAATCCCGGCCGCGAAGCGGCATTTCCATTGATTCTTTTAGCGCCGTGGCCGAACCGATTTTAATTTTTATATTTTCCGCCACTTGCTCGCCGATTAAAATATTAAATTCTTCGCGCACATATTGGATAATGTCATTATCTAAAGCATTGCCGGCTAAACGCAGAGTTTTCCAGGTAACCACCCCGCCCAAAGAAATAACCGCGATTTCGGTCGTGCCGCCGCCGATATCAACTACCATAGTGGCTTGAGGTCCGGTAACGTCAAGGCGAGTGCCGATAGCCGCGGCCATAGATTGCTCAATTAAGAATACTTCGCGCGCTCCGGCCGATTTGGCCGCGTCTTCAACCGCCTTCTTTTCCACTTCGGTAATATCCAGAGGAATGCCAATCACCACCCGCGGGCGCGGCACTAAAGTAAAATGCTCGGCATGCACCTTGTCAATAAAATATTTAAGCATTTTTTCCGTAACTTCAAAATCGGAAATCACGCCGTCAACCAAAGGTTTAATAGCTTGAATATGGGGCGGAGTTTTGCCCAACATTTTTTTGGCTTCAGCGCCAACGCATAAAATTTCATCAGTGCGCAAATTAACCGCCACGACCGATGGTTCATTAATAACAATCCCCTTATCCGGCGTGTAGACTAAAGTATTGGTTGTGCCCAAGTCGATGCCTAAATCTTTAGAAAATTTTCCAAAAAATTTATTAAGCATTATATTAAATTTATTATTTATTACCCCCTTAGTTTACCTTAAAAATCAGCCTTTTGTCAAAAAACGACCGCTTATAAAAATACGGCCGTTTTAAAATAATTATTTATTTTATGCTTATCTTTTTAATTTCTCCCAAACCACTAAAATCGGCGAAGCCACAAAAATAGAAGAATAAGTACCGATAAAAATACCCACGGCCAGCGCCAAAACGAAAGTTCTGATAGAGGCGCCGCCGAAAATAATAATCGCCGCTAAAACTAAAAGTACGGTCAAAGAAGTATTAAGCGAACGAACGATGGTTTGATTTAAGCTGGTATTAATCGTGCCTTCAAAATCTTCATTGCTTTTAGGCAAATTTTCGCGCACACGATCAAAAACTACAATAGTATCATGAACCGAATAACCTAAAACCGTTAAAATCGCAGCTACGAAAGCCGTGTTAATTTCTATGCCATAATAATGGCCTAAAAAAGCAAAAACTCCCATGGTAATAACCACATCGTGCAACATGGCGATAATCGCGGCCGAGGCGTATTTCCAGGAAGCAATCGGCTTGGAAACTTTTCTAAAAGCGTAGGTAATATAAGACAGCATGGCCAGCAAGGCAAAAAATATCGCCCAAAGCGATTTAATTTTTAATTCCGCACCGATTGACGGTCCGACTGATTCAAATCGTTGTTCCTCAATTAAATTATTTTTATCGTCTTTCTGGGTAAGTTCGTTTAATTTGCTTAATATGGCCTGGTGGGTTTCTTCCTTTGTTTCCTGAAATTTTAACATCATATCCTGCTCGCCTATCGGCTGGATAATCAAACTATTTAATTTAAGATCGGCTAAACCGGTTTCAATTTGGCTAACCGATGGCCTGGCGCCCAAAAACTTTACTTCCAGCAAACTGCCGCCGGTGAAATCAATGCCGAATTTTAAACCCCAAACAAATAAAGCCAGAACAAAAACCACAAATAAAGCCGCGGAAATTCCCAGCCAAATATTTCTTTTTTGAATTATCTTAAAATTAGTCATAAAATATTAAAGTTTATTTTTTATAGACGTAATCAGAGCGTGCCGTTTTTCCAGCCAAGCCGACGGTATTAAATTTAAAAAATTTCTAGTAATAAAAATAGCGGTAAACATAGAAATAATAACGCCGAGTCCTAAGGTAATAGCGAAACCCTTAACCGCGCTGGTGGTAAACATAATAAGGATAAAACAAGTGATTAAGGTGTTAAAATTACTGTCTCTGATCGACGGCCAAGCG
This sequence comes from bacterium, assembly GCA_037133335.1. Taxonomy (GTDB): domain Bacteria; phylum Patescibacteriota; class Patescibacteriia; order Patescibacteriales; family GWC2-42-12; genus JACPHD01. Next base: position 2,263 of record JBAXOH010000064.1, on the reverse strand, counting down.
CGCTTAAAACCGTCTTCAATCGCGCTGGTTAGCGGCTTGCCGTTGGCGATTTCTTCTTTCATTCTGGCAAAAATTAAAATATTGGCGTCAACGGCCATGCCTACGGAAACAATGGCTCCGGCCAAACCGGCTAAAGTCAAAGTTACGGGCGCTAAGCCGCCGATAAAATATAATAAAACATAACTTAAAAAAGCAAACAGAATAAACCAGCCATTAATCGTAATGCCGATTAAGAGAAAAATACCGACCAACAATAAAGCAGCCATGGAAAAACCTATTTTAAATATGGCAAAAACTATTAAACTATAAACCGTAAGCGCTAGAACCGCCATTAGGCCGGGCAATCTGTAAAAAAGAATCATAAATAAGGCAATAATAATAAAACCAATAATACCGGCCTTTAAACTATCGGTTATTGATTTTTGACCCAAGCTCGGACCGATAGTCTGCTGATTAACAAGTTCAATCGGAACCGGTAAAGCTCCGGCGTTAAGCCGTTGCGTTAATAATTTAGCTTCAGTAATATTAAATTTTCCGGAAATCACGGCTTTACCGCCGGTAATTTTTTCATTAACGTTCGGCACGCTGATCGCATAGCCGTCTAAATAAATGGCTACCGGTTTTCCGACGTTCCGTGCCGTAATATCCTCGAACATTTTTGCGCCCTGATCGTCAAAAGCTAACGAAACCTCGGGCGAACCGTCTTGAGGATTGAATTCCACCACCGCTGATTTTAAATTTTTTCCGGTCAATTCGGTATTTTTCCATTCACTCTGAGTGCCGATAATATCTACTTCGGTTTTAGTTTTAATGAAAATATGGCTGGCCTTAATTTCTTCAACTTTTCTTTCTTCTTGCTTATAAATTAAATGGAAGCCGAAATCAGTTTCCACCGCGGAAGAAATCGTGCCGACTACTTGCTTAAAAACCTCATCTTCAAAGGGTTTGACCATAGCGCCGGCGCCAAACCAGCCTAATTCACCACCCGATTCCCGCGCGCCCGGTTCGGTAGAATTTTGCTTGATTAAATCGCTAAAATTAACCGGCGTAGCTCCGCCTTTTAATTTATTGATTTTTTCTAAAGCTTGCTCTTTAGTTAAACCGCTTTCACAGCCGGTTACGCCGGTATAGCAAATTAACAAATGCGAAGCTTTAACTTCTTTTTCTTCCGCATTGGTAAAAGCGTTAATTTTTATTTTTTTATCTTCAACTTTTATAATTTCAAAACCCGCGGTTGTCCGCCCTAAATCAACGCTGGTTTTACCAACCGCGATATTTTTTGCCAAATTATATATTTCCGGATTGTCTTTTTCCGTAATATAGCCTAAATCTCCGCCGGCCGCTTTAGTTTTTTCGTCTTGGCTATAGGCGGAGGCCAAAGCCTTAAAATCACCGCCGGAAATAACTTTGCCTAAAATTTCGGTAGCCGATTTTTCAGCCGCTTTATTAAAATCTTCCAACTGCTTAGTTTCTTCAGCTGTCATTTTTCTAATTTCGGTATTCTGCTCTTTAAATTCAAGTAAAGGCGTTTCGCCGATCATTTTTATAGCCTGCTTAACATCTTTAATACCGGCCATTTCCACAATTATCCGATAATCGCCGCCCGAAGTCCGATTAATCTGCACGTTAGGTTCGCTAACGCCGAAAACATTAATTCTGCGTTCAATTACATCCCTAACGCCTTCTACCGCGTTGCCTTTTTCGGCAGACGAAAGAGCCGAAACATCGGCTTGGTAAGTTAATTGCGTTCCACCCAATAAATCCAAGCCTAATCTAAAAGGTATTTCCTTAACTTTGGGAAAAGGCGCTTTAAATTTATCCACGGCTTTATTGTAATAACTGCCGAAGTCAATCAGCGAAGTTACTAAAACTAAAATCATTATGCAAGCAAAAACCCACCAAACTTTACCTCGAGCGCTTGGCTTAAATAATTTTTGTAAAATATTATCAGACATAAAAATTAATAACACCCTTAGGGGTGTAAATGAAGTTATTTCTCTTACTTAATACATGATAAACTAAAGCTAAAATAAAATCAAGTTCACCCCGTGAAATAATTTTGCTTAGGCAAAATTAGCGCAAAGCGCTATTTCACGGGGTGAATTTAAATTAATATTTGTTCAACTTCTTTTTCTACCTGCTCTTTCGCCAAATAACCGATCTCCTCGTCGCACTTCGGGCAGAAAAAATGTTCACCAGCCAAATAACCATGTTTAGGACAAACCGAAAAGGTCGGAGTAATGGTAAAATAAGGCATGTGATA
>JBAXOH010000063.1:0-4531 GCA_037133335.1 bacterium | reverse complement strand
GGTAAAAAATGCGCTCATCGTCCAGGCGACCATGGAAAAAATAACCATGATGCTAATAATCGTCCACATTACTTTTTGAAAAGATTTTTTCTTCATATATATATTTAAATTCTTTAAAGGCGAACTAGCAATTTTATCTTTTAAGCAGCTTAACAAAAGTATCGCTGGGAATTTCCACCCTGCCTTTGCCATGAGCCTCCATTTTCTTTTTACCCTTTTTCTGCTTTTCCAGTAATTTTCTTTTGCGCGACACATCGCCGCCGTATAATTTTGCGGTTACATCTTTACGCATAGCGGAAATTCTTTCAGCCGCGATGATTTTTCCGCCCACGGCCGCCTGTAATTTAACGGCGAACATTTGCTTGGGCAAAGTTTCCTTTAAGGTACTAACTACGTCTTTTCCCCTTTTAAAAGCGTCGTCGCGATAAACTATCATTGATAATGCCTCAACCGCGTCCTCGGCCACTAAAATATCCATTTTTACCACCTCTGCCCGCTTATAACCGTTAAATTCATAATTTATAGAAGCGTAGCCGGAGCTGGCGCTTTTAATCTTATCATAAAAATCAGTCAAAATTGCCGCCATGGGAATTTCATAATGTAAAATTACCCTGCTCTCGTCAATATATTCGGTATTTTTATAAACACCGCGCTTATCTTGGACTAAATTTAAAATTGCTCCGATATATTCTTTGGGCGCAATAATATCCAAACTGACCCACGGCTCTTCAATCCTATCTATTTCTGAAGGATCGGGTAATTTCTGCGGACTGCGGATAATCGCATTATCACCATTTTTTTTATAAACCTTATAAGCCACACTGGGAATGGTAACCGTTAAGCTTAAATTATATTCTCGGCTTAAGCGTTCTTGAAAAATTTCTAAATGTAACAAACCCAAAAAACCACACCTAAAACCAAAACCTAAAGCCTCAGAATGTTCGGGCTCGTAAATTAAGGCTGCATCATTTAATTTTAATTTTGAAATCGCTTCTCTTAGTTCCTCGAACTCATTACCTTCGTGAGGAAAAACTCCGGCGAACACCATGGGCTTTACTTCGTTGTAGCCCTTAAGCGGTTTAATTTGATTTTCCGATTTTAACCAAGCTACGGTATCGCCTACGCGGCATTCGCTTACATCCTTAAAGCCGGTTACTACATAGCCAATCTCCCCGGTTTTTAATTCTCCGGTGGATTTATATTCGGGCTTAAAAATCCCCACGTCTAGAGCTTCGCTCTTAGCCTTAGTGGCCAGCAATATTATTTTGTCACCCTTTTTTATTACGCCGTCAAAAATTCTAATAAACGCTACCACACCGCGGTATTCATCATAAGTTGAATCAAATATTAGGGCACGTAAAACCGATTCATCTAATTTTTCTTCCGGCATAATCGGCGCCGGAACATGTTTTATCACCGCCTTTAAAACTTCGTCGATGCCCTGGCCGGTTTTTCCTGAAGCTGAAATAATTTCCTCTGTCTTACAACCCAAAAGCTGAATAATTTCTTTTTTGGTTTTTTCCACATTAGCGGCCGGCAAATCAATTTTATTAATTACCGGGATAATGGTTAAATTTTGCTCCAAGGCTAAATATAAATTTGCCAAAGTTTGCGCTTGAATGCCTTGCGACGCGTCCACTAAAAGCACTGCGCCTTCAACCGCGGCTAAACTGCGCGAAACTTCATAAGTAAAATCAACATGGCCGGGGGTATCAATTAAATTCAAATTATAGCCCAAATATTCCATCTTAACCGGCTGCAATTTTATGGTAATTCCTCTTTCTCTTTCTAAATCCATGCGATCCAATACCTGATCTCTCATTTTTCTTTTTTCAATCGTACCGGTAATTTCCAGCATACGGTCAGCCATGGTAGACTTGCCGTGGTCAATATGGGCAATTATACAAAAGTTTCTAATGTTAGTCATAAAATCATTACATCGAATTTATATAAAAACAGGTTTTAAACCTGTATCTACGCTTTTAATCTTACTAATTTTTTATGATTTGGTCAAATAATTTTTTACCTTAAATACCCCCAAGTATGCAGGCGATCCGAGTCCACGGCCCATCTTGAACCAATATCCGTGCGATATATCATATTGGGAATAATAACATTTTTAACTCGGCCATAAACTAAATGCCGCGCCTCTTCAACGGTCGTACCGCTGCCGGTAATAACCAGCAAACACCCGGATACTCCGGCCACCCGCCAAATACCTTTGTCGTTTTTTATATCTTCTACGTGAACACCTTCTAAATTATGATAATTTTTAAAAGCAATCGCTAAATCATGGTATAGCTTAACCACATCTGAATTATCATCTTTGGAAAAATAAGATTCCACTAAAATTCTTATGCCAATCTGAAAACCGCGCTTAGTTTTTAATTCAAAATCTTCGCCTTTAGCCATTTTATAAATCCATTCGCCGGTCGGCGTTAAAATTCCTTCCTGCTGGATATGAATAGTCGGGTAGCCGAAGCGAGTAGTAAATTCAAGCGGATAAATCCCCCGCCCATTAACAATGCAATTTATATCAACATAGCCGATATAGCCTGACTCTTTTAAAGCCGGCAGCATTTTTTCTAAAGTGGCGCGGAATAAATTATTAGGCGAGCTCCAATACATTAAAGTTCCCATCTCGCCGGCAAACGGTCCGATATTGCCCGGATAAATTCTTTTATGCTCAAAATTTACGTTAATCGGATAAATAAAATTATGACCGTTAAAATACGCGCCCACGGCTACTTCTACGCCCGTAATATATTTTTGCAACAAAAATAATGGCGCTTTTTTCTGCCAAACATCTTTATTTTGCTCTAAAAGTTCAAGCAAATCTTTTCCGTCTTCTTCTTGTCCTAAAAATAATAACCCCTTGCCCCCGGACGGTGTATTCCCCGAAGGCTTAAAAACATAGCGAGAAGGATTAGATTTTATAAATTTAATCGCCTCTTCATAATTATCAAACTGCCAGCTGGGCAAAGTGTTAATGCTATGCCTTTTCATTTCGGCCTGGCCAAATTCGCGGTCTATTTCCAGCCTGTCGGTATAAATACTGCCGCCGATAACTAACTTGCCTTGTTTTCGTAATTTTTCAGCCACCACGCCAAAACCGACATCATCAAATATAATAACATCCGCCCAATCTTTATATTCTTCCCAGGAGCTAACTTTTTCTATAAAACCGTCGTAAACGTCCAGGTCGCTTTTAGCTTTAATATAAGCTTTAACTTGATGCCCTTCTTTAACCAAGCTCCAAGCCAAATCGCCGCTTAAGCTTTCAAGCGAAACAAACAAAAATTTTTTCGGATCGGCGGTTTTGGCGATTAGACCGTTAAGCTCGCCGTTATTTTTTCCGTTTGGCATATTGGGCTAATTATTATTTTATAGGTTAGGTAAATTGTTTTTATCGCGCATACGAAATTGTGGCGACCGTAGGGAGCTCAAATTTTGTCTAAGCAGAAAAGACAATTTACCTAACCTATAAAAATCGTTTGGCATAAATAAAAAAGCCGATTCAAAAATCGGCTTTTTAAAAGTTATTATAAAAATAATTTAACTGACTATGGGGAATTTTCTGTTTCATAAATATTATTTCCTCTAACCTAAGTATATGGCATTAAAATAAATTGTCAATCAATTTTTTAAATTCCACGCGCCTCTCCCTGGTCCGGCGTTTCAATTTTTTTACCATCAACTAAACGACGCCTTAAGGATGACCAAAAATTAAACAATTCTTCACTTTTTAAAATAAAACAAACCAATAAATAAGTTAAAATTCCGGCCAGCCCGGCGATTACCCCCTGAGTTAAAACACCCAAAAATTTAGTCATATCAATATTGTTGCCGATTAATAACTTCGCGCCCTGAACCGCTAAACCGCAAGACAGGGCGGCTAAAGAAAATTTTATAGTTGAAATAAAAATTTTTAATTCATCGATTTTACCTATTTCAATATTTAGCCAAGCCCAAAGCAATATAAAATTTATTATATTACTTATGGAAAAAGCCAAGGCCAACCCGGCCACGCCTAAACTCCCGGAAAATTTAATTGACAGAAAAATATTAATCAAAGCCGAGCCCAAACCGATAATAAAGGGAGTTTTAGAATCATGCCGGGCATAAAAAACGCGAATCAAAAGCGGAATTAAGGCTTGAGCAAAAAGCGATATAGCGAAAAAACCCAAAGTATCAATAGTTAAAAGAGTATCCTGCCAATCAAATTTACCCGTACCTAAAATAACTCTAATAATTTGCGCGCGTAAAGCCAATAAAATAACCGTAGATGGTATAATAAAAAATAATATTTGTCTGACCGTCAAAGATAAATCTTTAACTAAATTCTTTTTATCAAAGGCGAAAGCCGACAGGGCGGGAAAAGCGGCAATGGCAAAAGAAATGCCAAAAATACCTACGGGAAAAGATTGCAAATTATTGGCAAAATTAAAAACCGCGAGCGACCCGCTAGCCATAGTTGAAGCAATCACGGTAATAACCAACAAATTTAGTTGCGAAATGGCTAGGCTCATAG
>JBAXOH010000062.1:0-4537 GCA_037133335.1 bacterium | reverse complement strand
GCTTATAATCTCTATCTATATTAACATTATGTAAATCAACATTTTTTTTATTATCCCCGCCATAAGCGTTTTTTATAGTTCGCAATGAATCGTCCGCTACGACTATAACTTTTTTACTAACGCCGACCGGAGAAATAAAACCCGGCTCCGAACCCAATTCTCTAATTTCATCGTCGGTAGCATGACGCAACTCAACGGCTTTAATTATATTTTTTAATTTCGTTTCATTTACATTTAAATCACCGCGAATAATCGCTAAAATAAATCTGCCCTTTTCGTCAACGAACATAACGTCTTTTATCTGCTGCCAGAGGGGCAGTTTATGAAACTTTACGCCGTCTTCCATGGTATTACCTCGAGGCGCTTTTATTTCGGTTAATTTTTGTTCTTTTTCATCAATATTTTTTTCTTCTTTTAAAAATTTAGCCACGTCTTCATGGGCAGCGTATTTTCCATCTTTAGTATAAAGAAAACGGCTTTCGCCCGCTTCGCTTTCAACTATAAATTCATGGCAATATTCACCGCCAATATAACCATTATCCGATTCAACTATTAAAGTTTTTAGCCCCATTCTTTCAAAAATATTACTGTAAACTTTTTTCATCTTTTCATATTCTTTTTTAAAATCTTCTTCGTCAGCATGAAAAGAATAACCGTCTTTCATTAAAAATTCCCTTAAACGAAGCAGGCCGCCGCGAGCTCTTAATTCATCACGAAATTTTGTGGAAAATTGATAAATATGAAACGGTAAATCATTGTAGCTAATATTAAATTTCTGTACTAAATCCACCATCATCTCTTCGGCGGTACCGCCTAGGGCGAACTCCGAACCGTTTCTATCTTTAACTTTCATTAATTCAAAACTAACCGATTCGGTACGGTTAGTTTTTTCCCATAATTCTAAAGGATGCAAAACCGGAGCCAACATTTTTTGCGCTCCGCTTTTATCCATTTCTTCTTCAATTGTTTTTACTACTTTATCCCGGACAATCATACCTAGAGGCAAATAATAATATCTACCGGCTACCGACTCTCTAATAAAGCCGGCTTGATAAAGATATTTATTACTGACAAGTTTTAAATCTTGCGAAACCGTCTTAACGGTCCGTCCGAATAATTTTGAGTATTTCATATGAATTAATTGTATTAAAATATTCGCTAACTGTCAATAAAAAATTAAGCTATACCTGGATATAATGTCTTGTTATTATAGTTTATTATTTTCATAACATCTCCAATATCTTAAGCTCTAGTTTACCATCCTCGCTATCCCAAACAGCAAAACTGGCCTTATTGAATACGCCGCCTAAAGTTCCCGGATTGGCCGTTATATAACCCTCTTTTTCTTCAATCCATGGTTCATGTGTATGGCCGTAAAAAATCAGTGAGCAAGGTTTAATTTTTAAAACACTATCTATATACCACGGCTCATGGCACAAACCGATAATTTTATGATCTAATTCAAATATGCCAAATCTGCCCAAATAATTTATATTACTATATTTTTTAATTTCCGGCTCCTCGTAAATTTCCATATTACCGCGAACTAAATAAATAGATTTAAAATTTTCCGTCAGGTATTTTAAAGTTTCCGCGTTGGTTATATCGCCGCAGCAAATCGCATTCTCTATATTTTCGTTCTTACCCCAATTTAAACATTTTTCCAGATTTACCAAATTATCATGAATGTCGGAAATAACTAAAAATTTCATATATTTACAATCGTCTATTTAGTATTTATTTTAGAATATTCCAAACCTCATAAATTAAACCCAAAATAAACAACAACGACAAACCTAAACCTATTGTTTTATTAATTTTGTTTTTTATCGCCGATTCAAGCTCGCGCTTACTCTTAATTTTAAAAATTAAATAGATAGCGACAACTCCTAAAATCCCACCCGATATCGCGCCGGTCAAACTTACAACTTTAGTTATATCTCTCATGCCAAAAATATAAATAAAAAATGGCGTAAAACACGCCAGCGCCCAAGCTAAATTTTTATTCAATTTAAAATCCCACCAAAAAACTTCACGGCTGGCTTGGGCGACGCAAATCATGGAAGTAATTATAGCTAGTAATCCAAAAATTAAAGCTATTTTCATAATGCCGCCGCCAAAAACTTGATTTAAGCCGGCTAAAGTATCGGGCGTGGTATTCGCGCCGGTCATGCCGACAATCACCAAAACAAAAATTAACATTAAAAAAGCCGACAAATAAGTACCCCAGGCAATAGCGCTTTTAATTTTTTCTTTTTCTCTAGATAGAAGCTTGCAAACTTCGGGAATGGCGGCCATGCCGCTAATCGCAAAAAATATCGGTCCGTAGGGCAAAAGTATATTTTGCCAATTTACCAATATATAATTATCCAATTTAATAAAAGCTAAGCCCTTCCAGCTTATAAAACCGATAATTAAAACTAAAAACGCAGTCATAATAAATTCCGTACCCGCTATTAATTTGATGCCGAACAAAACTATAAAAGCTTCAAATAAAAATAAAACCGCAGCATAAATTAATACGCCACCGCCAAAAACCGGATTTAAAAGCTGATGTAAAAACAAACCGCCAACAATAATATAAGCCAGCATGGCGCCATAATCGCTAAAAATCGTAATAATTAAAGTTATGAATTTACCAAAACGGCCATTATATCTTTCCATATAACCGGGAAGACGATGAGAGCCCCTAGTTGATAAAATTATTTCCGCGTATAAAAGATGCAAATAATTTTGCACAACCGCTAAAACCACCATATAAAAAATCAAAGGCAATATGCCCGAAACGGCGGTTATATACGGAATAGCGAACAAACCGACGCCGATAATCGCACCCATTAATGTCGTTACGGCTAAAAGATAATTTTTTGACATAATAAATTAAAGCTTAATTATTTACTAAAATTGGGGATAAACTTGAAAAATTTTCGTGCGAGGACTGTTTGAGCCCCGTAGCAACGGGGCGAGTTCCGCAGTAGAAAATTTTTTAAGTTCGGCCCCAATTAGTTGATGCTACTAATACCTATTCTATTTTCTTAAATTTATTTCGTAATTTATCTGCTCGATTTTTCTTAAATGGCCTTTAGCCTGATCATATTTAGTGCGTAGATAGCTTCTCATGTCAAACTCCACCAATTCCGCCATAACATCGTCAGCAATTTTATGAATTTTTTTAACTTCATTATATTTGCCCGCCGTAGCCATTTTCACGGCTTGGCGGACTAATTCTCCCAATAAATCGCTAATACCGCCCAAATAACTTTCATAATTAATTTCTATGCCCTTAATTTTATCAACCGACTTACCGGTCATAACTAAAAAAAACATTTTGGCTTCAATATATTCTTCCACGGCCGCTTTATAAGCGCCCTCTTCCATTAGCCGGTCATAACTGAATTTTTTTTGCAAATTTTTTAAAATATCATCAATTTCCTGAAGCGTCTTGCCCGCACCCAATAATTCATCGCGATGCAATGAAAAAATAGCCTTTTTAGCATCATGCAAAACCGCGTTGGATAAACCGATAATTTGCTGGCGCTCGCTGCCATGAACATCAAACTCTTTTTTTAACTGTTGAATAAACTTTTTATTAATCATAATTAAGGTTTTTAAAAACTATTATTCCGAGACTCTAAATATTTCATCAACGCTGGTTATGCCATCAAGCGCTTTTAATAATCCATCTTGCACCATAGTAATCATCCCATTTTTTTTGGCATTATCCCGTATATCATATTCGCTGGCAACGCCGCTTAAAATTAATTTTTGAATTTCCTGATTCATAACCAAAACTTCATAAATGCCGATTCGCCCTTTATAGCCGATGTCCTGGCAAGCTTCGCAGCCATCGCCCTGATAAAATTTTAAATTATTAAAATCAATTTTTTTCTTATCTTCTTCTAATAGCTCATCTAAAAGTTTTTTTACTCTAGCTAAACTTTCAACTTCCAATTTTATTTCATGCTTGCATTTTTGGCAAATTTTTCTAACCAATCTTTGCCCAATCATGGCGTTTAAAGCCGGCGCCAATAAATACGGTTTAGCTCCCATGGACAAAAACCTGGGCACCGTACCGGCGGCGTCGTTAGTGTGAATGGTGGATAAAACCAAATGACCGGTTAAAGCGGCTTGAATGGCGATTTCAGCCGTTTCCAAATCACGTATTTCGCCAACCATAACGATATCCGGATCTTGACGCACAATCGAGCGGAGTCCTTCGGCAAAAGTATAATTTTTACTGGTTTGCGATTGATTAACGCCACTTAATTGGTATTCTATTGGATCTTCAATAGTTATAATTTTAGTCTCCGGATTGTTTAATTTTCTTAAAATTGCATAAAGCGTAGTGGTTTTTCCCGAACCGGTCGGACCGGTAGTGATAATCATGCCGTTGGGCCGTTCAACTTCTTTCTTTAACTGATTAAAAGCGCGATCGCGAATGCCTAAATCATTAAATTCTAAACCAACCGAGCTAGATCTAAGTAACCTCATAACCACGCTTTCACCAAAATTAGTAGGTAAAAACGAGGCCCTAATG
>JBAXOH010000061.1:0-4562 GCA_037133335.1 bacterium | reverse complement strand
AGATTAGCTTAAAAAGTGAAGAAGGCAAAGGCACAGAAGTAAGCTTTTTTATCCCGATTAACGGAGCGGTAAAATAACCAGGGCAGATTTTAATTCTAAAGCTAGAGTACGGTGATTATCGGTTTATGATTGGCTTAAATTGTTTGTTAAACTTTATTAAAATATGTTATAATAAAAATACAAATGGCAGTTAATTAATAAATTTTATTATGCCAAGCCAGGCCGTAGAACAAAGCTCAGAAATAAAAGATATTCTTGATAAAATTAATATAACTTTAAGAATGAGGGTAATTACGCTCGTTTTATGATTGTTGATTATTTTAATTTTTTGGCTGCTAAATTTATTTTCTTCTTCTTATATTAAATTAGCCGCCATAGCCATTATTTTTTGGGTTATTAGCGCTTTTATTTTTAAAATTATAATTAAAAGGGCAAAAACCGTTTCTAAAGTTAATAACGTATATTTTCTATATTCTGCCGTATTTGAACTTGGCCTTTTAACAATCATTGTTTTTACCGCCGGCGGCGGTATTATGTGGATTGGAGCTATTTTTTATTTTTTTACCATTATTTATTCCAATATCGTTTTGCCTAAAATTAAAGGCAATTTAATCAGCTTGATCGCTTTTTTTTGGTTCGGAGGATTAGCCTGCTTGCAATATTTTAAAATTATTCCCTTTTTGCCTTATGTTACTTTTAGCGAGACTCTTTATTCTAATTTTAATTATTTTTTTACCACCCTTTCTTTTATTCTCTTGTGTTTTATTTTGTCTGGCCTTTCGACCAACATTCTAACCGATCTTTTAAGAAAGAGAACCGCTGATTTAGAAAAATTAAAATTACAGTTAGAAGAAGCCAAGGCCGTTTTAGAAATTAAAGTCAGTGCCAGAACCAGGGAATTAAAAGAAATCGCCGATAATCTTGACGAGCAAGTAAAAGAGAGAACTAAAGATCTGGAAAAAAAGATGAAAGATTTAAAAAGATTTCAAAGCCTTTCGGTCGGCCGCGAATTAAAAATGATTGAGTTAAAAGAAAAAATAAAAGATGCTAAAAAAATTTATTAGTTTAAAAAATTAATTTAATTTTATGAGCCAGGAATTAAATAAAGAAATAGCCGATAATTTAATGGCTATGCCCGGAGAAGCTAGAGGAGTGGTTTTAAAAACTGACGGAGATTACGTTTTAAAAGAAAAAGGTGAAGCCGGATTAAAAAAATTAGAAGAAGAATTATCGGCTTTAAGCTGCTCGATTGATTATAAAAAAGTTAAAACTTTATCTTTTTATCCTATCGGCCTACGTGTTATTTCTTTACTTGCCATAAAAAAAGTTTTTTCTTTGAGCGACGATAAAATAAAAGAACTCGGAGCTTTCGCCAGCAGGACTTCTTTAATGGTTAAATTTTTTATTAATTATTTTCTTTCCGTTGAAAAAGTTTTTTTTAATGAAGCGCCGAGAATTTGGCGTAAACATTGGTCAATCGGAGAGCTTATACCGGTTGAATTAAACGAAGAAAAAAAATACGCAATCATCCAAATAAAAAATTTCAAGCTTCATCCTATTTTTTGTTTGTATTTGGGCGGTTATTTTTGCGGCACCGTCCAAATGTTAGTTAAAAGCGCCGTTATTGATTTTGAAGAGACAAAATGCTCCTTTAGCGGGGGCGAATATCATGAATATACAATAAAATGGAAATAAAAAATCCCACCCCGGAACAAAATAAAATTGCTGTTTTATTAGACGATTTAGCATCGTTAGAAAGCTATGCCCGTGATTTGCTTTCGTTTTTTCCGCTGCCGATTTGTCTTGCCAGCACCATCGGCATTATTTTAGATACGAATCCGGCTTTAGAAAAAATTTCCGGGTACCAGGTAGAAGAAATTATCGGTAATTCTCTGGAAAATTTTTTAAGCAAATTAGATGTTAAGCGATTAACTGAAGAAACGCTTGAAAAAGGATTTATTTCTTCCCGGGAGATTATTTTGACTGCTAAAGACAAAAAAAAGATTTATGTCAGCGCTTCAACTCTGCTACGAAAAAATGAGCAAGGAGAAATCGTTGGTTTCTTTTTTAGCTTTTATGAGCTTACGGCCGTTAAAGAAAATGAAAAAGGGCTTAAGGAATCTCAAAACGCCCTATTAAACATGCTAGAGGATGTTGAGGAAGAAAGAAAAAAATCCGAATCAGAAAAAGAAAAAACCATGGCTCTAATATCAAATTTTTCCGCCCCGATTGTTTTTTTAGACAATAATGACAAGTTGGCCCTGTTTAATCCGTTGGCCAGGGAAATTCTAGGGGTTAGCGAGGCTGATTTAGGCGTTAAAATAGCCAATAGTAATAATTTCAGCCTGGATAATTTCATCAAGGTCATTCATAATAAATTTTCGGTTGAGAAATTAATTGACGAATCAGACGGCACCAAACTTGAAGAAACAACCATTCAATGTAAAAATGAAGATCGGGTATATAAAGTGATTACTTCCTCGGTTTCGGGAAAAAATGGTAATTATTTAGGCATAATGAAAATTTTCTACGATACCACGCGTGAAAAAGCGATTGATAAAATGAAGTCGGAATTTATTTCCGTGGCCGCTCATCAGCTAAGAACTCCTCTGTCGGCCATTAAATGGGTGATTAAGATGATTTTAGACGGTGATGCCGGAGAATTAAGCATAGAACAGCAGGAATTGTTAAATAAAGGTTATCTAAGCAATGAGAGAATTATTAAATTGGTTAACGATCTATTAAATGTTTCCCGCATCGAGGAAGGCAAGTTTGGGTTTAATTTTGAAAAAGCCGATTTCCTAGAGGTTTTAAACACGGCTATTAGCAATGTTGATGGTTTGGTAGCCAAAAATCATCAGGAGCTGACGATCAAAAAACCCGCCAAGCTGCCAAAAGTATTTTTAGATAAAGAAAGAATGATTATGGTTATACAAAATTTATTGGGTAACGCCATAAAATACACTCCGGAGTATGGTAAAATTGAAGTGATTATCAAGATTGACAAACAGTATCTGCATGTTAAAATTAATGACCAGGGAGTCGGCATCCCGGCCGAGGATCAGCCTAAATTATTTTCTAAGTTTTTTAGGGCAGCTAACGTAGTTAAGCTGGAAACCGAGGGTACGGGACTGGGCCTATTTATGGTTAAGAATATTATTGAAAAGCATAATGGCAAGATTAGCTTAAAAAGTGAAGAAGGCAAAGGCACAGAAGTAAGCTTTTTTATCCCAATTAGCGGAGCGGTAAAATCATAGTTTATTATATTAATTAAGCGGTAATTGTATAAAATATATGCAAATTAAAAAAAATGAAATTTCTAATTTAATGGGCAAGAAAATTTTAATAGTTGAAGACGAGGATGCTTTAGCCAGCGTTTTATTGGCTAAATTTAAATTGGAAGGGTTTGAAGTGCAGGTCGCCGTTAATGGAGAAGAGGGTTTGGAAAAAATTAAAGCTTGGCAGCCGGATTTAATTTTACTGGATATTATCATGCCAAAAATGAATGGTTATGAGGTTATGGAAAATTTGCAAAAAAATGATAATAAAATCCCGATAATTATAATTTCTAATTCCGGCCAAGACGTTGAATTGGAAAAAATAAAAAAATTAGGAGCAATTGATTATATAATTAAAACTCAAATTAACCCGGAAGAAGTCGTGGCTAAAGCTAAAAATGTTTTAAACGATTTGACGGGTTATGTGAATGAGAAGGTAGAAAAAATAAACTATGGCTATGGCCAAGCAGTAGAAGAGGAAAATTTAAGGGGTGGCGTTAAGGTGCTATTAGTTGAAGATGATTCATTTTTACGCGATATTTGTTATAAAAAATTAATAAAAGAGGGTTTTAATACTATTGCAGCGGTTAACGGAGAAGATGCCGTGAAAAAAATTGGCGATTTTAAACCGGCGGTTGTTTTGTTAGATATTATTTTACCGACCATGAATGGTTTTGAGGTATTAAAGATAATCCGTTCGCATCAAGATAAGACGGTTAGAGAAGCCTTGGTTATCATGCTTACTAATTTGGGGCAAGAAGAAGAAGTTAAAAAAGCCATGGACTTGGGAGCAAGTGATTATTTAGTTAAAGCGCATTTTACGACCAAAGAGATTGTGGAAAAAATTAAAAGTAAATTGGGCTTGTAATAAATTTATGTTATAATTTGGTTAATGAGCACGATTGGAATAAAGAACGAAAGATAAAAATAAGATTATAAAAAATAAAAATAATATATTTTAATTTTGCCCCCATCCGGGGATAAATAAATTTATGCCGCCAATCAATGATAGCCACGATTTATTAAATATAATTATCGCTTTGTCGGTTATGCTATTTACCATATTTTCTTGTTGGGCGATTTATTATTTAGCCAGAATTTTACAGCAGTTTTTTAAAGTAATTAAAGAAACTCGCAATCGGCTTAATAAATTTGATGAATTGGTAAAAATGGTTAAAGAAAAAATTGAGCATAGCGCTTCTTACTTGCCCTTAATTATGGAAGGGGTAAAAAAATTAGTGGAGCTTATGAAAAATCGTAAGGAAAAAAAGAAAGGTAAAAAAT
>JBAXOH010000060.1:0-4596 GCA_037133335.1 bacterium | reverse complement strand
CTTTAACATAGTCTTTTAATAATTGTAAGGCGGCCGCCCGATCAGGCGTTACATTTTTTACATCTTCAACAAAATCTTCTAAAGTAGAGTCCTCGTCGTCATCACCGATAGAAGTTTCCAGGGAAATTGTATCTTGGGATATTTTTATAACATGCCTAACCTTCTCAATGTCTTCGCCCATCTCGGCCGCGGTTTCTTCGGGCAGAGGTTCCCGGCCTAAATCTTGAATTAACTGGCGCTGCACCTGCTGAAATTTATTAATCGTTTCTACCATATGCACCGGAATCCTAATAGTACGAGATTGATCGGCTAGGGCGCGGGTAATCGCCTGTCTAATCCACCAGGTAGCATAAGTTGAAAATTTATAGCCTTTACGGTATTCAAATTTTTCCACAGCGCGGAATAAGCCGATGTTGCCCTCTTGGATTAAATCCAATAAACTCAAACCTTTGGCTCCGGTAAACTTTTTAGCGATAGAAACGACTAAGCGCAAATTAGCTTCAATAATTTTTTTCTCAGCCGCTTTATCGCCCTTTTCTTTACGCTTGGCCAATTCAATTTCTTCTTCGCCGGATAAAAGCGGCACCTTACCTATTTCCCTTAAATACATCTGGATAGAATCGGCGCTTAATTCGGAAATATCAAATTTTTTCTTTTCACTAAAACCGATAATTTGACCGGATTTATTTTTTATATCATCGCCCGCGCCTAAAAATCCGCCCGTATCTTCAATTATCTGGATACCATTTTTTTGCAAAGACTCCAAAGTTAATTCGTAGTCATAAATATATTCTTCAATCTCTGGAAATACATGTAATAATTCAGTTTCCGTAAGAAAACCGCGCGATCGCCCCTTAATAATAATATTTTTTATCATCTCTTCGCTGGGTTTTATAATAACATGCTCTTCTTTTTTTCTTTTTTTACTTTCCGATTTTTCTCGCTTAAACTTCTTAAATTTCAGTTTTTTATAATATTTTTTATGATCTATCTTATTGGCTTTAACCGCTTTTTTAAGCTTGGGTTTTATTTTCGGGTGATTGATTTTTTTAAATTTATTGCCGCTTTTATTTTTTTTATTATGTTTCACCATATTTAAATCTCTATTAAATTTATTTCCTCAGTTAAGGCTTTAAATTCTTCCATTAAATTTTTTAATTTTTCATTCTTTTTCTGTCCGCCGATATTTTCTTTTTCTAAAGCGGCAATTAATTTAGCTATGGTATGGCGTCGGTTATTTAAATAATTTACCCTTAGCTTGGCCGTAATACTTATAATTTCGGCCTTAACCTGCTCTTCACTATAATCGTGAAAGTCTTTATCAGCTAAAATAACCAGCCTGTCCAATAAGTTCAAACACTTATAATTATCAGGCTGGCCTGCCTGCGCAGGCAGGCTGTCGGTTTTTTCATCGCCATCTTCGGTAAAATTATCCGCGTTGTTTAACCACTCCTTAAGACTAAAATAATTTATCGCCAATTCAAAACTTCCCCCTTCTTGAGTCCAAGAATCTATGAGCTTATTATAATAAATAATTAAATTTTTGTAAAGCAGCTGATTAACTTCGCCGGCCAAATCATCCGGCCCGATATGATTAATAACATACTCTAAATGAGCGGGAAATCTTATCACAAAAGCCAAAAGAAATTCCGAAAGCATTTGCTCTCTGGGCGGTTTTAATTGGCTGAATTCTTTTGGCGCTTGAGCTAAAGACTTAGCCTGAGGATTCGCCGACCGGCTAATTTCTCCGAGCTTCTCTCTTAAAGAATTTTCATTGGCATCAATTTCCTGACTTAATTTTTTAAGCCAAAAATCCTGCTCGGTTTTTGAACCAAATTTAGCGATCACCGGCAGTAAAATTTTTTGAGCTTGATTTTGGCCTTCGTATTCTTTTAAATTCAGCTTGATAAACGTCTTGTCAAAATAATATTGCATCATCGGCTTGGCGCTTATAACCGCCTGGCGCCAGCCCTCGGGATTATTTTTAATACATTCATCAGGATCTTTGCCTTCGGGCAATTCAATAACTTTAATATTCATTTCCGCGGCTTGAGCTTGGGCTATGCCGCGTTCAGACGCTAAATCGCCGGCTTTATCCATATCAAAAGATAAAAATAAATTATTGGAATAACGCTTGATTAAATTTACCTGCTCAACCGTTAAGGCCGTGCCGGAAGAAGCGATAACATTATTAAAACCATTTTGCTCGGCCATTATCGCGTCCATCTGGCCTTCTACTAAAATGGCCGCGTCTTCGCTTTTAATCGCCAGCTTAGCCTTATCCAAACCGAATAAAATTTTTGATTTATCATAAATCATGGTCGCCGGCGTATTTATATATTTGCCCATTTTTTCTTCAGCCTCTTTCTCCGGGCTGACCCGCGCGGTAAAACCGGCGACATTACCGTTAATGTCATGAATCGGAAACATAATACGACCTCTAAAACGATCATAAAAACCCGGAGTTTTTTCTTTTTTCACCGACAACCCGGCTAAAAAAATTTCATTCTCGCCGAAACCCCGGCTTTTTAAAAAATTAGTTAAGCTGTCCCAAGTATCCGGGCTATAGCCGATTTGCCATTTAGCTATAGTATCATCGGTTAAAGATCGCTCGGCTAAATATTTACGCGCCGCTAAAGCCGCCGGGCTATCCGTTAAAACTTTGTGATAATATTTTACCGACAATTCTAAAATATCTAAAAGCACATTTCGTTTTGAAGCCAGCGCCGGATCGGCTTTTTTTAAAACTACGCCGGCTTTTTTAGCGAGCAAGCGCAAAGTTTCCACAAAATTTAAACCTTCAATTTCCATAACAAAAGAAAAAACATCACCGCCCTTACCGCAGCCGAAACAATGCCAAATCTGTTTTTCCGGGCTAACCATAAAAGACGGAGTTTTTTCCTTATGAAACGGACAATTAGCGCGAAAATTCAAACCGCCAGGTTTAAGCTGAATATATTCGCGGATGACATCAACGATATCTAATTTACTTTTTATTTCTTCTGAGGGGTTTTGCATAATAATTTATTTATATCTTCATCTCCGATTTAAAATTTAAAAATACTGCCGGTATAACTTTTAATTCTGGTCATCTCCTGCTCTACTACGTCCCCGTCGTATTCGGCGTTATGCGCGGGCGCGCCTTCATAACTGGCCTGTTTTTGATCAAGATGCAAATCAAAAATTACTTGACCGTTCTGCTCTTTAAGATACAAATGAAATCTGGGGTAAAAACCGCGATTAAGCCGGCGCACATAGCTTTCCTGACCGGTATTTCGGTCCATTAAATAAGCATAACCCGCCTGCCTTAATAAACCCTCGGGCGGTTGATCTAAAATATTTTTATCTAATATTAGCTTCATAATTTATATGGTTATTCTTCTATTATTTATTTTATCATAGTTTAAAAATTTGATTAGGTCAAAGGTTAAAAATTATGCTAACATTATAATATATGTTGACAATATATTTTTACACAATTGCCAGCGTCTTAGTTGTTTCCCTATTATCTCTAATCGGCATCTTCACGCTGATACTTTCGCGAGAAAAATTAAACCGGTTAACCTTATTTTTAGTGAGCTTATCGGCCGGAACTCTGCTCGGAGACAGTTTTTTACATTTAATCCCCGAGGCCGTAGCTAAAAACGGTGATCAACTTAATATTTGGCTTTGGCTTTTAGGCGGTATTTTAACTTTTTTCATTCTGGAAAAAGTCGTTCATTGGCGTCATTGCCATTCACTTACCACCGAAGCGCATCCGCACCCGGTAGGCATGATGAACTTAATCGGCGGCGGTTTGCATAATTTTATTGACGGCATGGTTATCGCCGGCTCTTATTTAATTGATTTTAACCTAGGTTTAGCTACTACCATCGCGGTAATAAGCCATGAAATTCCGCGAGAGCTAGGCGACTTCGCGATTTTAATTTATGCCGGCTATACTAAATTTAAAGCTTTATTTTATAATTTTATTTCCGCGGCCATTTCAATCTTCGGCGCTATTTTTGTTCTAACTATCGGCGGCCGGATAGAAAATTTTACTACTTTTATTATTCCTTTTACCGCCGGCGGCTTTATTTATATCGCCACTTCTGATCTTTTCCCCGAATTAAAAAAGGATAATAACAAATTATCCCAGGCCTTTATGCAACTGGCCAGTATTATAATCGGCATCGCTATTATGCTGGCTTTAAAAAAATTAAATTAACTTTATGCCTAAACTTAACAGTTCAATTTACAGAATTTTAATTTTTATTATTGGCGTTATCGCAACCATCGCCTATCGGATAGTTATAGTTTTAAATCATTATAGCCAGCTCTGGGTAGAAATATCCTGGTATATCGGTACGATCGGTTTTATTTTATATTTCGGCCACCGCTTTAACATAGAAAACCGACGCGACAAAATTATTGAGAAGCTTAATTTAATTAAAAAAATAGAAACCAACCAACCGTTTAATTCAGAAGATACAACCGCCCTGCTTTATATTTTAAAAAGTTTAGATACTAGTTTGGCAAAATGGAATTATATAGCAATTTTCTTTTTTTCTTTTTTAGCCATAGCTTACGCGCTCTATACTGATTTATCGGTAATAC
>JBAXOH010000059.1:0-4598 GCA_037133335.1 bacterium | reverse complement strand
GCTTTCCCGATTTAGATAATATTTTAGCCGGTTTGCAAAAATCTGATTTAATAATTTTAGCCGCCAGGCCAAGCGTGGGAAAAACTTCTTTAGCGCTTGATATCGCCCGGCAAGCAGCCATCATCAGTAAAGTTCCTATCGGCATATTTTCTTTAGAAATGAGTAAAGAGCAACTAGTTGACCGCATGCTTTGCGCTCAGGCCAATATAAGCTTATGGCGCATGCGCACGGGAAAATTATCGGACAAAGAAGAAGACGACGATTTCTTACACATCAACGAAGCTATGGGACGATTATCCGAAGCGCCGATTTATATTGACGATTCAGCCAGCTCTAATATTATGGAAATAAGAACTAAAGCGCGCCGGCTTCAGGTTGAAAAAGGCTTAGGCTTATTAATTGTTGACTACCTGCAATTAATGGAAGGCCGGGGCAAATACGGCGATAATCGTGTGCAGGAAGTTTCGGAAATTACCCGCGGGCTTAAAGGCATCGCCCGTGAATTAAATATTCCGGTATTAGCCTTGTCTCAGCTATCCCGCGGCGCAGAAATGTCCAGACCGGCCATACCGAAATTATCACATTTAAGGGAATCCGGCTCAATTGAACAGGACGCGGATGTAGTTATGTTTATTTACCGTAAAGCAGCCGATCGCGGCTATAATTATGATGAATTATCCGAGAGTGAAAAACATCTAGCCGAAGTCTATATTGCTAAGCATAGAAACGGACCAACCGGTAAAGTAAATATGTTCTTTGATGAAAATACGGTCAGCTTTAAAAATATGGAAAAAACCGGCCAAGAAGAGCCGTCGGAGTATTAATAATAATGCTTGAGCTAAATTTATTAAATTTTCGTGCGAGGACTGTTTGAGCGAGTAGCAGCGAGCGAGTTCCGCAGTAGAAAATTTAATAAATTTAGCTCAAGCTCTAATGTCAAATATTTATGTTCAACAAATTAAAACAATTTAAAGACTTAAGAAATCAAGCTAAAACTTTACAAAATGCTTTAGCGCAAGAATCGGTTGAGTATGAAAAAAACGGTATTAAAATAACCATGAATGGCAATATGGAAATTACTAAACTAACTATAAATACCGAAGCACCGAAAGATAAACTGGAAAATATTTTAACCGATGTAGTAAATGAAATTATTAAACGAGCGCAAAAAGTCATGGCGAAAAAAGTTCAAGACATGGGAGGAATCCAAGGATTTAATTAAAAAGGTTAACTGATTGGGCTGGGCATCATAAAATTTTATTCTGCGCCGCGCCCGCCAAGCAAGCCAGCTTGCTGGCGTTGCGGGCAGGGAACTCGGCCGAGAATACTCGACCTCAAACAGTCCTCGTTCAAAAATTTTACAACGCCCAGCCCAATCTTTCGTATATATTCATGCATTACCCCGCTTCTATCCAAAATTTAATAGATCAATTCTCTAAACTGCCGACGGTCGGTCCTAAAACGGCGGAGCGTTATGTTTTTTATTTATTAAAACAACATCCGGAATGGCTGCAGCAATTCGCTCAAGCTATCGCCGAAGTTAAAGAAAAAACCACTGTTTGCCGAACCTGTTTGGCTATCGCCGAAGTTAACCCTTGTCAAATCTGCTCTGACCAAAAAAGAAATCACTCGGTTATCTGTCTGGTGGCGGACACGCGGGATATGCTGGCCATTGAATCCACTAAACAATATAACGGCATCTACCATGTTTTAGGCGGAGTTATAAATACTATTGAAGGTATAAAGCCCGATCAATTAAACATCGGGGCTCTGTTAAATCATTTAAAAAAGAACGGCGTTAAAGAAATCATCTTGGCTTTTAACCCGGACTTTGAGGGCGAAACCACTTCGATGTATATCGCTAAATTACTAAAGCCGCATAAAATAAAAATTACCCGCCTAGCTAAAGGCCTGCCTATGGGCGCTGACTTAGAATACGCGGACGAAATAACTTTATCAAACGCCTTAAAGTATAGAAACGAGCTGTAAAATTTAAAAAATAAAAAACACGGGGTATTTTCACCTCGTGTTTTTTAAAATTTATTTTATATTTTCGTAATTTCTATTTTGGTGAACGGTTGCCTATGGCCGACATTCTTTTTATATCTAGTTTTATTTTTAAACTTTACCACGCTAACTTTTTTAGCCTTGCCCTGCTCTAGAATTTTTCCTTCAACAACTTCTCCAAGTAACGGTTTGCCTAACTGAATCTTTTCTTCTTCGGCTATAAGTAAAGTTTGAAACTTTAAAACCGCGCCAACTTCAGCGTCAATTTTTTCAATTCTTAAATTTTGTCCTTGGGCAACTTTATATTGTTTGCCGCCGGTTTTAATAACTGCTATTTTCATATTTTTGTCATTCCCGCGCAGGCGGGAATCCAGAATTTATTATTAAAAATAAAAATCGCACAAGAGTGTGATGTTATAAATATTATCTTAAGCTATTTTGTTCTTTCTGTCAAGATAAGCGAAAACCATAACAACTAAAATCATAATAGCTAAAAGCGCGGCCAAAGCGAGAACCTTCCCCTTGCTTTGCAAAAATAAGGCGGCTAAGCCAAAAATAATAGAAATAGCGTAAAAAAATAAAACCGACTTTCTAACACTTAAACCCATATTTAAAAGGCGAAAATGCAAATGTTTTCTGTCCGCAAACTTAAATGGATTTTTACCCTCGGCTAAACGTCTTATTATCGTCCAGGCCACATCCATAATCGGCAAACCCATAACGAGTAAGGCCACGGCGATTTTACCGCCAGAAATAATAGCTAAAACGCCGAGAGCAAAGCCTAAAAATAACGACCCGCCTTCGCCTAAAAATATTTTAGCCGGATGCCAATTAAAAAATAAAAAACCACAGGCCGAAGCCGCCAGAATTAAAGCGGCCAATCCGATATCCGGCTGATAATATTTAGTCGTCATGGTAAAAAGAAAAATAATAAACGAACCAATAGCGGTCATGCCGGTAACCAAGCCGTCCAATCCATCGAGCAATTTTGTGGTATACATCATGCCTAATAGCCAAGGAACGATCAGCACGGCTGAAAACGCTCCTAAATAAATAAAACCGCCAAGCGGGTTGGTAATTTTTTCGATTTCTACTCCCCCGCCAATAACGCTCACGATAGCTAAAAGTGGCCAAACAATTTGCTGAATTGGCTTTAAGTTATATTTATCATCCAGCCAGCCGCCAAGCATTAAAAAACAGGCACCGATAAAAAAACCAAGCCAATGCCGTGGCTCAAGATTACCGGTTGAAAGCTTATCATGAACGAAATACAAAATAATAAAAAACGCCGCGAATATGGCTAGCCCGCCTAGTAGCGGCGTCTCGAGCATATGAATCTTTTTTTTACCATCGGGCTTATCGGTTATATTTAATTTTTTAGCTAATTCCATTACTAAAAAAGTCAGCCCGGCTGACAGTAAAAGAGTAATTATAAAAATTTGAAGATAAAATAACATAAAATATTTTCTTTACACTTGCCTTTTTTTAAAAAATATGTTATAAATTATATATTATAAAAATTCAATAAAAAATGAGGGTCGGACATTAAAAAAAGTTATCACAATTTTTCATCAAATAGGGAGGGTAATAAAAAATGTTAAGAAGAATCGGTAAGGTTAATATAGGAATTTTCGGAAATTTCTTTTTATTAGGAGCGCACATAATACTTGATTATCTGTTTGATGACAAAGAAGTTGATGGCTTTGTCTATAAAAAAAAGCCATCGTCTGTTGATT
The DNA here is from genome assembly GCA_037133335.1 of bacterium. Lineage (GTDB taxonomy): Bacteria > Patescibacteriota > Patescibacteriia > Patescibacteriales > GWC2-42-12 > JACPHD01. Next base: position 855 of record JBAXOH010000059.1, on the reverse strand, counting down.
TCAAAATTTTTTCAATGATTATTTGTTCAGTGGATGTTTTTATCAAGTTTGAAGTCGAGCTGGTTAGGCTGGCGAAAAAAAGAAAAGTTATCATAATCCACGAACAAAGCACAACTAAAATCAAAGACGAAAAACATGGTATCAAGCATCTATATATCTGCCATGGTCAGAAAGTATTGATTGACGCGGATCACAAGGATGCTATAAAAAACCCCAGCGGCTATATTAAAAAATAGCCCACTCTTGTAAAACGGCGAAAATTTTTTCTCATTCTTGAGAAATTAATTTTCGCCAATTTTTTTTACAAATCTCTGCCCTTCTCAACGCTTACGATAGCTTCGCCGTCAATAACTACCGTGTCCCTTCTTTTTAATCCATTGGCTAAAACTTTATTGGCGATTTCATTTTCAATTTTTTCCTGGATTAAACGTCTAAGCGGCCTAGCTCCGAATTTCGGATCAAAACCTAGAGCCGCTAATTTTTTAACGCCCTGCCCATCATATTTTAAACTAATACCCTTAACTTCAAGCAAACGCTTAACTTTATCAAGCATTAACTTAGTGATGCTTTCAACTTCCGTAAGCTCTAACGGTTTAAAGACAACTACGCCGTCAAAACGATTTATTAATTCCGGCCTTAAATATTTATTAAGTTGATCGTTTATTAGGGATTGCTTTATTGAATCAAGCGAAGCGCCGGCTTTAATCTGATCCTGGATATAGACCGCGCCGATATTCGAAGTCGCGATAATAATACAATTAGTAAAATTAATGGTTCTGCCAAGGCCGTCGGTTAAACGACCGTCATCCATAACTTGTAAAAATAAATTTAATATATCCGGATGAGCTTTTTCTA
>JBAXOH010000058.1:0-4798 GCA_037133335.1 bacterium | reverse complement strand
CATCAAAATTTAAGAAGTCGTTTCCGGCAGCGTCAGTAGTTCCGTTAATATTTACGGTTATTGTGCGGGCGTTAGTGTCGATAATAATGCCGTCATCGGCCAAGCCGCCTTTAGTTGCAGCATCGCCGCCAGCATCGCCGGTTACCGTAGCTCCGCCACCGCAAACTTTAACATTCGTTTGTGATGTTAAACATTTAAATGTCGGCGTACCAACGCCGGCGCCGTTAATATCCGCGCTCATCGGGCTATAAGGATCCTGCTTAGCGCCGCTGATATTAAAGCCAATTGGAAAAGTTAAAACGATTTTTCCTCCGGAATTAATCTGTTTAGAGATCGGGATATTAAAATTATAATTGGAATTTTGCCCAGCCATCATATTAAATGGTCTAGCTTTTGCCTGCGGTACATAACCAAAAGTAGTGGAATCAAAACCGGTTGGTACAAAAGAAGTTCCGCCGCCGCCCCCGGTGTTTGCCGTTCCTGTATCACCATAAGCGCCAGCGGAAACAGGAGTTGTTACCGGTCCAATTATTCTATCTTTTGGATTAGCTCCGATGGCTACGCCATTCAAACCATAAACAGTAGAAGTGGCAACAAGTTTAAAATTATTACCTATAGTAAGACTCACGCCTTCAATGATTAGCATTTTTCTAACAGAATCATATTTTAAAGAAGCGTCATTAAGACTAACTAATGAATCAATCGCACCACCGGGCGATCCTTGAGTGACGGTAAAATTATCTTTATTGGTGACGCTGTTCGCGCCGTCCGGAGTTATATCCATAGGTACATTAAAATTTACTTCAATACGATAGTCATCGGCTTTGCCATATATTATTTCCGGGATGGCCGTGTCTTCTGTGCCGATAGTTGTAAAACTAGCGCTGAAAGCGGTTAGGGCATTGCCAGAGCTAGTAAGGTCAGTAATAGTAGATGAAGCGCTAATCATGTAAGCCGTACCGGTAGCTAAGTTTCCGGAAGGATAAAAATTAATAGAGCGGGCAAACGGATCATAATCAACCTTACCGACAACCGGAATATTGCCGGCTGCTGTTAAGGTTACAGAATTAGAATCAATAGTAGTTTGATTAAGTCCTTCGCTAGCGTATAAAGTAATCGCTTCGGGGCTAGTAGAGATGCCAGTGGCATTGTTGGCCGGAAAAGAATATTTAATTGTCGGTGCGATACTGTCGCTAGATGTGCCGGTATCAAATTCGGCCGTGTAGGCCGCGGAAGTTTGTGAATTTGGCATCATGGCTACACCGTCCCGGCTCGAAACCCCGCCCATAATTTTTAAACGGAATTTTGTGCTGGCGGATAGTAGCGATGTCGGCGTAATTTTAATAACATCGTTAGTTTGAGTGATTGCGGTAGGGGTAGAAATAGGGACTAAAGTTCCGTCGGTAAAATTTGTATTTACTGTGTAAAGTTTAATGTTAGTTGTGTTTAGAGTACTAATATCCATCGATTTAGAAAATTTAGCCATAATAATGCTATTTCTCGGTACATTATAGGTGCCTGGCGTTGGTTGTATACCGTTAACATAAGGCGGAGAATAACTGCCATAACCGCCGCCAACCCCAGACACACCGCAGTTAGTAGTACATACTGCTGTACTAGTAGAAAAGGTCATTGAATAGTAGGAGAGTCCGTAATTAGTGTTAACCGGGTAACCTATTATGTCAGTAGCTGTCGATAAAATTCTTAATTGATAAGTTGTGCTTGGTAATAGCGCGCCACTTGGTTTAAAGACACCAATATTAGATTGATTTTGCGGACAAACAATTCCCGCGCCTAGATTAGCTGTGTCGGCGCTACAGGCAGCCGTGGTTTGATAGTAATAAACATTACCACTAACTTGAGTTGCGCCAGAATCTTTCATCAGATTTACAGAAGATGTAGCAATACTTATAGGATTCATTGGTTTATTAAAAGCGAAAAAAATTAAAAATGGGCTTGAAATTGAGCCAAGGGGAATATTTGTCGTGCCGTCCTGTGGTCCGGTAAAAACAATCATTGGATTTGAAGCTGAAACCGAAGAGCAAGTTGGTTTTGTGCTACTACCGCTAGACACGCCTGTTCCAGTTATAGTTCCTCCATATACCGAATTACAATTAGCATTGCCACCGCCAAGAGTGCCGTTATAATCAATAACACCGTTATTAATTAATGATTTATTGATCATTAAAAAGCCATCGTTAATAAATGTGCCGTTAACGGTTAATGTGCCTTGAATAGTGATATTGCCGCTTGATAAATTAGTAAATGTACCGCCGGTATAAATAATTAGATTACCGTTAGAGCCTTGGCTGTTAATAGAAATATTGCCGTAGTTATTGAAAGTCCCGGTGGCGGTTATAGTTACTCCCGGTTGTATTCCAATTTGAACGCCGCTATTTATAGTAAGATTAGTGGTGGTCGTGCTAGTCATAAAAGTACAATTGGTAGAAATTATTCCGGTGTTAGGACAGCTTGACCCGCCGCCGCCACTAGAGCCGATGATTAAAGAATTAGTTGGGACAGCTGTTGTCGGGCCGGCCGTATTACCGCCGTTGACCCCTAAAGCAACGCTAGCCGGCAGAGTAGCGATTATTTGATGACCGTTAATGGCGCTAGACGCAGTTTTAATTAAAACATAAAGGTAAGTTGAAATGCCAGCAGTTAATGGGATAGGGGAAGATGGAATTAGGGTTACATTATTAGTTGACCAAGTCGGTAGAGTGAATAAGGTAATAGCGCCGGAGTAATTACTGGAATTACCATTATAAAGCGCTACCCCGGAAGAAGCGCCGGTAGCTAAAGTAAATAAATCAGAGGTAGCGAAACCAGCGCCGCTAAAATTTAAAGTGATTGAGTTTAAAGTTTTACCGGATTGAGTGGTGTCAACTTTAATTTTCATTATAGGCGTAGCCCCTGAGTTAATCGGAATTGTGCTATTTTGTCCACTGTTATAGGTTCCGTTAAAAGCGGTTACTGTTATTGTATTATCAACCACGGCTTCGGCCGGTAGCGGCGGAATTAAGAAAGCCGAGCCCATACTAAAAAAAATCGTAGAGGCGATAGTAATTATTGCCGCGCTTTTTTTAAAGATTTTTTTTATGGTTTTCATGTCGATTTTATAAAAATATTTTAAAATAAAAATTTTTAGTTTATGCTAATTTCAAACTAAAGCTAAAAGTACTGCCTTGGCCGGCTTCTGATTCTGCCGTTATCCCGCCCTCCATGCGCTCAACGATTTGTTTACAGATAAATAAGCCTAAGCCTGTGCCCTCGATTTTCGCGGTTTGATCAGATTCTACTCGATAAAACTTTTTAAAAAGTTTAGCCAGATTTTCTTTAGAAATTCCCATGCCATGATCTTTAATATGGGTGATTAATAAGTTATCTTTTATTTCATGGGAAATTTCTATGCCGCCATCGGTTAATGTGTATTTTATGGCATTGCCGATTAAATTGATTAAAACTTCTTTTATCTTATAAGCATCGGCTAAAACTTTTTTATTGCTTAACTCGCTTTTATAATTTATAGCGATATTTTTTTGCTTGGCTAAAGATTCAAGCTCTTTAATGACGGTTTGAATCTGCTCGCCGATAGAGAGGGGAGAAAGTTCAATTTGCATGCGGCCGGCGTCGCTACGCGCCACTTCTAACAGATCTTCAACTAATTGCACTAACCTTTGATTAGCCGCCTCGACAATTTTTAGCGGTTTATTAATTTTTTCCGGGACATTGCCGAAGGATTTTTCTAATATCATAGAGAGATAACCTTTTATGGCCGTGACCGGAGTTCTTAATTCATGGGCGGCGATAAAAACGAATTCATCTTTTAATTTTTGATTTTCGGCCAGAGCTTTAGTCATCATGTTAAAATTATCGCCCAAGGTTTCAAATTCATCACCGGTTTTTAAATTAATTTGTAAATCAAGTTTTCCTTTAGCAATTTGTTTAGCGCCGTTTTCAAGAATGGCAATCGGTTTAACTATTTGTCTGACCATAATTAAACTTAGCACGACAGTTAAAATTAAACTGATTAAGATAATAATTGCTGATTGAACTAAGATATCGTAGATGACGCTTTGAGCATCGTCGGCCGGCCACTCGCTAACCGCTAACCAGCTTATGCCGTCGCCCTTTATGGAAATAATCGGTTTGGTTTGATAGAGCAGGCCGACTAGAGATTGCCAGCCGTCTTTATTTAAGGACGATATAATCTTGGTAATTTCCGTTTGGTTGTTCGCGATATTTTCCGGTGCGGCTAAAGTTTTATTATTATCTTTATCAAGTAAAAAAATTAAGCCCGTGTTGCCGAGCTTTATGGCTTTAATTTTTTTTTCGAGCGCAGTCAAATCGATTAGCGCTGAGATCACCCCGATGTTGGCGTGGTCGGAATTTTGAATTTGCGAAGCTAGACGCATGGCGAGTTTACCGTTGATGGTTTCAATCTGGCCGTAATAATTTTTTCCCGACATGGCGGTTATAAAATCCGGCCGATTATATATGCTGGTGTCGACTTGATTATTCACGGTTGATTTAAAACCTAAGATTTGGCCGTCCGAGTCAGCGAAAACTATTTCCAGCGGCGTGGTAAGTTGATAGAGGTTGTTTAAAAGATAGTCGAGCGTCGGCGCGTCGATGTCTGATAATTTTAAAGCCGTGCCGCTTACGACAAGGTTAAAAATCTCCATTTTCTCGCTAATGAATTTTTGGGTTTTTTCTACCGCATTTTCTAGAGCTAAATCCTGGGTATCGGCGATACTTTTCTGCCCGGTGATAACCGCGAGATAAAGACTGCCTAAGG
>JBAXOH010000057.1:0-5041 GCA_037133335.1 bacterium | reverse complement strand
AATATTATTTAAGGCCGGATAATGATTATAAAAATTATCAAGGCTTAAAAAAGATTTATGTATAATTCTATCCATAAAAAAATAAAACTACCACATCACCATTCTGCCGCTAGCTTATAGTAACGAGAGCAGTTACTCACGATTTAAAATTATATCTTCGTTTTCTCTTAAAATACCGCCGCTTCGATCGGCTTGATTAGAGCCGGCGGTTTTAAAATTATCTTGTCTGGACTCAATTTTTTTACCTTGAAAATTAACCGGTCCGCTTTTAATCGCCTGGCCTAAACTAACGGCCGGCCGATCTTTATTATCGGAAAAATTTTTGCTAGTCTCAAAACTCGGTTTAACCGCGAGGCCGACTAACTCCCGCTTTTTAGCTTCTAGCCTGCCTTCTACTTCTTGTTTTTTTTCTTTTTTAACCAAGCTCAAGCAATCTTTACAAAAAATCGGCCTAACCCCGTCAGGTATAAAGGAAACCTGCGTTGGCTTAGCGCAACGGCTGCAAACATAATCGTATTTATTAATATCCGACTGCTTGACGCTTTCAAATCTCGGCGCCTCTTTAGCCGCTATAAACTTCCGCGCTTCAGCCTCTTTAAAATTTTTTCTTTCCGGTTTTTTTTCCGTCATTTCTTCCATGTCATCGTTGTTGGTATGCCAACGATTAATTTTATCTTCAACCGCCAGCCTTTGCTTAGCATATCTTTCTCGTGATACTTTAATTACTTTTTCTTTATTGCCGGTCTTTTCCTCTTCGGTTAAAGGCGCCCGGCCGCGGGCGGAAAAAGGATCGGAAGACACGCCGTCAATCATTAATTTAATGTAAAATTCATATTTGGCCAAATTTACTAAATCTTCTTCGGTAAATACCGGCGTAAATTCCTTAACTAGCTCCTCGGCATCGGTCGCGCCAACCCTAAAAACAACCAAAGTACCGACATTGCCGAAAACCGCTGGCTTTACTATTTCACCCAGCTGTTCAATATATTGATGCGCCATTATTAAATTAAGCCGATATTTTCTGGCTTCGGATAAAATATTGGCAAAACTATCGGTCGTAAAATTCTGAAATTCATCGATAAAAAGATAAAAATCTTTACGGTCTTTTTCTAAAATATCAACCCGGCTCATGACCGACAGCTGAACTTTAGTGATCATCATAGCGCCGAGTAAAGCCGAATTATCTTCGCCAATCCGGCCTTTGCTTAAATTCATTATTAAAATTTTACCATTGTCCATAACTTCTCTTAAGTCAATAGACGATTTAACTTGGCCGACAATATTTCTTATGAGCGCGCTTGATAAAAACTGCCCGACCTTATTTTGAATCGGTGAAACCGCCTCGGAAGCGAAATTATTGGCATAACCGGAAAATTCATTGACCCAAAAAGATTTTACCACCGGATCCTGAACTTTTTCTATAACTTTTTTTCTAAAATTTTTATCCGACAGCATTCTGGTTATGGCGAGTAAAGTCGCGCCCGGATAATCCAAAACGGCTAAAATAGCGTTTCGTAAAATATACTCCAGCCTCGGCCCCCAAGAATCAGCCCAAAGCTTTTTAAAAACTCCAATAAGGCCGGAAGCGACCAAATGCCTTAAGTGCGGTTCTACCTGCTCAATTATATTAAAAGCAATAGGATAATCAATATCGGCCGGATTAAAATAAATTACATCATTAACCCGGCCGGAAGGAATATAATCAATAATTTTTTCCGCCAAATCGCCATGAGGATCAACCACCATAACGCCTTTGCCGGACCGAATATCATCAACAATCATATTTTCCAAAATAGTTGATTTACCCATACCGGTTTTACCAACTAAATACATATGCCGGCGGCGATCGTCGGTCTTAATACCAAATTGCCTATATTGATTGCGAAAATTTGTTTCCGCAAAGACTGTTATTTCTTCTGGCATAATATTATATTAAATAAAAATTTTATGGCCGTAGGGCTTTGCCCGCTATAAAATTTTTATTTAATTCATTATATTTTTTGTTTATCCCCGTAGGGGGAAAATATTATTTATCCCGCTCGTCGGGGAAAACTTTTTCTAAAAAATTTTTTAAAGGTTATACTATCGGTAAATTTGCCGGCGGCGAATTTTTTACTTTAGCGTCCGATTTATTATTTTCTATTTTCTCGGCTGAAGTAAAAATATTTTCAGCTTTAGGAGCAAGGCCAAATTCAAAATCCTTTGATGTGCTTGGCGCGCTTACGGGCAAGCCTGACGGCGGCTCAGCTTTTCTGCCCGGAGCTTTCTGGACTAACGGCGCCTTAACCGAAGCTTCAACCGGAAAATGCCAAATTGAAGCCAGCTCTTCGGTATTAAGAATATGGGGCAACCGGCCACGAGCGTCGCTTCTTAATCTATAAGCCGTCATTAACTTATTTTTTCTCAAATTAACGCGATATTTGCCGAAAATCCTGTCGTAAGCAACTTTAGTCATAGTACCGCCGTCGCCCACATCCGGTTTATAGGAATTTAAATCGTTAAAATTAAATTGCTTCATATAGCCGGTAAAACCATAAGCTACCTTGTTTTTATTTATCATCTCCTTTTTAGCTATATATAAATACCTTATTTTAACGCCAAAACCAAGCTTACCGACCTTCTCCTGAATTTCCTCGACCTGCCTTTTCTGCTTGGGTTTTAAACTCATCATTCTAAATTTAGTATCATCCTTTTCATCTTTTTTTTCCGTTTCAATATCCGACCATAAACTATAAATCATCTCGCTAAAAAATTCCAGAAAACCGACTATACCATCAATAAATTTATCCGTTAAATTGTTCCCCTTAACTTTCTCGCCGATAACCTTTTTTATTTCATCATCGCCTTCATCCGCCCAAGTATGGGCGATCGGTATGGTTAAAATTTGATACCATAATTGCTCGCCCTTTTTCATACTGCCCATTAAATCCATCAATGCGGCCATAGGATCTTTATATTGAGTTTCCGGCTCACCCATCTGATGTTCAAAATGCTTATAAGTTTTAATCGGATAAACCGAATTCTGAGTTAGAATATACTCACTGCCGAATATATCATATTCTTCATCGGGAAAATGCGTGGGCAAACCATGGGTATAGTCGTTGACCTCGGTAATTTCCCCGTCCGGATATTGGGAATAAATAGCCGCTTCCACTAAATTGCGATATTTTACCGGCGTCCAAATTAAAAATTGAATATAGCCGTCAATGCTTACTATCTCAAAACTAAAATAAAGCTGCCATTCGCCCAGCCACCATTTTTCAAATAAATCCTTAGTACTATGCGCACCGGCCAAATAAGCGAAAATATTTTCTACGGCCATCGGCGTTTGCGCATTACCGCGCGGCACATCAATCGCCAATAAAATGGTTTTTTCCGAAGCTCCATAAGCTAATTTTACATACCTTAGCCAAACCTGACCTACGCCCCAAATAAAAGTAATGGCAATCGGTATCCAGCCCACATAATAAAACAGCCTTAACAGCATTTGATCTGTGGGCAAACTCAAAAAATCCAATACTGGCTGTAAATTTATAACTATATCCATAATTAATAAAAATCGTTTCTGTTCCCTTTTGATTTTACCATATTTACCCTAATTCTGCCAAATTTACCCACGCCTATAAATAGGTGCTGGAATAAAAATACCACACCCAAGCTAAGCGCGTAAAAGATGTGGAACTTTATTAAAAACCTTTATTTATAATGCCCTGTCTTTAATTCTATATTTTCCGTCAGCGGTAATCGCAAACTTATCCCGATCCATCAGAGCTAAATTTATGGTGGCTTTTTTAACGATTCTTTGGGCTAAGACTTTATTGATAATTTCTTCACGATTTAAAGGCTGGCCTGATTCAGTTATAATTTTTTCAATAACATCGGCGACCGTACCTTTCTGATAGCCCCATTCTTTAAGCCCATAAAGGCCGCGGCCGACTAAAATATATTTTTCATCCAAAATTAATTCGTTATGGACCGTGGCCGCGTTGGCTTTTTTCTTGTCAAAACTTATTTGATTTATTTTATCGGCAATCTCGGCAAAATGCATAGGCTTACCGCTATTTTTTAAAATCAAATAAATTTTATCGTTAATTGTTTTCGGCTTAATCTCGCGCCAATCATTTATGCCCCAAAAACCGAATTTATTTTGCTCGATTTTTTTAGCAGCCTGAAGAATTGAATAGATAACTTTATTAGCATTAACGACATCGGCATTTTCTTTAAACAAACCGCCGGCTAAAATACCGGAAATATCTAAATTACCGGCCGGGTTGAATTTTTCCTGATTATTTTTATAAACCTCAAAACCTTTAGACAAATTAACCAGCTCTTCAGTCATGAATATTTTTTTAATTTCTTGTATTTTTTCCAAAAGCTCTTTAGCTAAAGCTTCTAAATGTTCCAAAGATTGATATTTTAATTTAAAAGATTGCTTAAAATTCTCCGAATCGCCAGTAGCTTCGAACTCGTCATGCAATAATTTTGATATTAAAAAATCAAAATGGCGCTTGTGCTTAATTTCATTCTCATCATTTTTACCTCCGCCGATAGAAAAATTAACTAAATTATCAAATAGATATTCTTTTTCCATAAGCCCGCCATGCTCTTCCAATAAATTAATTATAATATTTTTCAAACCGCTCAAATAACCGTCTAAATTATCAAGCTGCTTTAATCTTTTGATGCTGGCGGTTTCAATCTGCCTAATGCGCTCTCTGGTTAATTTATGAATTTTACCGATTTCTTCCAGGGTTTCTTTACCGTCTCCTCCAAGGCCAAAGCGCCTAACTAAAACATCGCGCTCTCTTTCGTCAAGCTCGCTGAATAAACTAGCAATTATTTCAACCGCATCAAGCTTGGCAACTTCCTCGGCCTGATGGTTGTCCATTATTTGATCTAAAATAGATTTATTATCATTTTCCATAAAATTAGATAAAGATTGGGTTAATTTCTCCTGTTTAAAAAAATATTAAACAAGACTATCTGGTTTTTGTCTATATTTTTTCTATAAATATTTTATTGCAATATATTAACATATTTA
>JBAXOH010000056.1:0-5081 GCA_037133335.1 bacterium | reverse complement strand
ATAGTGAAATTAGCGAAATAATAGGCAGTGAAAAATTGGAAAAATTAAAAATAATTAATAATGTTAGCCAAATATCAAGAGAATTAGAGATTAATGGTTTGTTTGTCGAGATTGGTCATGAACCTAAAACTGAGTTAGTGGCGGGGTTAGCAGAAAGAGATACTTTAGGGCAGGTTGTTGTGGACTTAAGTGGTAAAACTAGCTGTAATGGTATTTTTGCTGCCGGCGATGTCACTCAAAGTGAATTTAAGCAAATCGTTATCGGTTGCGGTCAGGGGGCTATAGCGGCGTTATCGGCCTATAAATATTTGCAGATTAAAAAATAAAATTAAGGTAAAAATTGTACCTGCGAATTAGGCTAAATTTTATAAATTTAGCCTAATTTAATATTTTACATATTATGCTTGATTTAGCAGAGGAAAAAAAATTATTTTCCCGGGGTTATAAAATAATAGGCGCCTTAGACGAGGCCGGGCGAGGGCCTTTAGCCGGACCGGTAGTAGCCGCCTGCGTTATTTTTAATGCTAATATTAGCATAAATAATGATTTAATAAAAGTTAATGATTCAAAAAAATTAAATGAAAAAACCAGAGAATTTTTGTTTGAATTAATAAAGAAAAATTTTATTGAAGTTGGCTTAGGCGTTTGCGATCATAAAACCATAGATAGAATCAATATATTACAGGCCACATTTTTAGCCATGAAAAAGGCAATTAGTTCGGTAAAAAGCAGACCTGATTTTATTATAATTGACGGGTCGGCTAAATTACCAAATTATTCAACTCCCCAGCAAACTTATGTAAGAGGCGATGAAAGGCTTTTTACTATCGCCGCGGCTTCAATCATCGCTAAAGTGACCAGAGATCACCTAATGCAAGAAATGGATAAAGTATACCCGGATTACGGTTTTAGCAAGCATAAGGGTTATGGCACTAAATTGCATTTAGAAAAACTAAAGCAATATGGTCCGTGCGCGATTCATCGCTTAAGTTTTAACAAGGTTAAAGATGATAGTAAATAATATAATAATAAGTTTTTATCAAGCTTGTTTTATAAAAAAATATATATTATAATAGAGCTATAATAAGGAATTGTCGTCTAAGAGCATCCAACGGTAATTCCTAATAATTTTTTATTATATGTTAGGATCAACAGGAGGAAATACATTAATTGATGTTAATTTGCTTTTTAGCAAAGCCCAAGTTGAAGAAAAAATGAAGGTTGCTGATTTGGGCTGCGGTTCTTCCGGCCATTTTGTTTTTTCAGGAGCCAAACTAATAGGTAAAAAAGGAATTATGTATGCGGTGGATATTTTAAGAACTGCTCTGGAAACGATTAGTAAGCGTGCGCACGCTGAAAATTTGGCTAATATTAAAACAGTTTGGAGTAATTTAGAAATATTTGGCGCTACTAAAATTGAAGCCGGCAGTCTAGATGTCGGTTTGTTGATTAATACTTTGTATCAATCTCATAAGCGAGCGGAGATTTTGAGAGAGTCGATCAGGCTGCTGAAAAAAAATGGTAAATTAGTTATTGTTGAATGGAAAAATATTGCCGCGCCATTCGGTCCGCCGGCGGAAGAAAGAGTAAAAAAAGAATTAGTTGATAATGCGGCTAAAAAACTCGGGCTAAGACTGGATGATGAATTTGAAGCCGGACCTTATCATTACGGATTGATTTATGTAAAATTATAAATTTTTTTAATAATAACTATGGGAAATTTTTTAACTTGGAATTTTTGGCTTAGCGCCAGGCCCGGCGCCTTTACCGGTTTTTCGCTTAAAATAGTTTTGGTTTTTATTTTTTTGTTAATTATTTTATCCGTAACCAGCGGAGTTATCAAAAAAAAGTGGTCTAAGGGTTTATATTCTTCCTTTTGGAGCGGTTTGTATACTTTTTTTATAGCCAATGCCGTTATCGGTTTATTGCTAACATTTTTTAATTATGAAATGGTGCCGTTTTTATCAGCGCGTTTTTGGTTTCTTCTTTGGGCTATCGGCATGTTGGTTTGGCTATTCTTTATTTTTAAAATTGCCGCAAAAATACCGGGGAAAAGAGCGTTGCTAGAGAAAGAAAAAGAATTTAAAAAATATATTCCATAGCTTGATAATAGCGATTTTATTTTAGAGCTGTTTTACAGCTCTTTTTTAATTATAAATCATGTCTCATAACCAAAAAATAGGAGAATTTGGTGAAACATTAGCTAAAAATTATTTAATTAGGCATGGTTATAAAATTATTGATACTAATGTTAAATTAAGCTATCAGGAGCTTGATATTGTAGCGCTTAAAGACGAGTTAATTATATTCGTTGAGGTAAAAACCAGGCTCAGCCAATTTTATGGTCCGGCGGAAAATGCTTTTCAATTTACTAAAATGGAAAGATTTAAGCGAGGGATGGAAATGTATATTGGTAATAAAAATTTATATGCCGAAGAGGTCAGAGCTGACTTAATTACTGTGGATATTGATCAGCTTAAAAAAACAGCCAAGATAAAACATTATAAAGATGTGGTGTAAGTTGTTTTTATGGTTTTTTATTAAATGTCGCCAGTTTATGCACCTGTTTATTAACAATTTATTAGCATTTAATAACATTTTATTAACTCCCGGTGCACTTGACTCATGGTAGCCTCCGCGGTTAAACTGAAATTACCGTAAATAATTTTTTAGTTTAATTAGGGACGACCCCTAATGATTTTACGGTAAAATTTTAAAAATTTTCTTCTTAGGGCTAAAAGGAAAAATTGGCTTAGCTGATTTCATCCCTTTAGCCCTATAATAGAAAAATTATTCAAAGAAGGAGGCTGTAATAATAAATTTTCAACACCATGAAAGTATTAAAAAGTTTGTTATGTTTAAGCCTCGTTTTGTTTTTTACCATATTTTTTTTAACAGCAGCGCGAGCCGAGGAGATAGCGCCTAATTTAATTTTATCAGCGCCACTAGGCGAAGCTGAATTAATGGTTAATTTATTGCCGCCGCCAACCTTAATTTCTCCGGACGAAACAACAATTACCGCTAAGATAAGACCGTTGATTATCGGTTTAACCGAAAGCGGCAGTTTAGTTAAAATTTTTATAGACGATATTTATAATGGTAAGACAGAAATTTTAAATAATGACAGCGGTACGGCCAATTTTGCTTATAGGCCGTTTTTAAATTTAAGCCGCGGCTGGCATAAAGTTTACGTTATTGCCGAGGATAGCGCCGGGCGAGTTAGCCGGCCGTCGGAAGTTTTATCTTTTAATATTGAGCTACCTATGCCGGCGCCGACTATGTTAAAACCGGTGGTTAATAAAAATACTTTTGATGCTGAACCTTTTATCGTCGGTCTGGCAAAAAACGATTCTAAAATTAAAATTTATATTGATAAAAAATATAACGGAGAATTTAAAGTAACAAATCATCCGAGCGGCACGGCTAATTTCGCTTATAAGCCAACCCAGCCTTTAACTAGGGGTAATCATTTGGTTTATGCCGTGGCCGTTGATAAACGCGGTAAGCAAAGCGAGTGGTCAAATATAGTTTATTTTTCAACTAAAAATTCGGCTATTGCCGAGTCGGCTCAGGAAAAAAGCGATGCTATCGCCGACTTTGAAGATCCCGAAGAAGCGGTTAAAATTAATTACTCAACATCGGGCACCTCCGAGAAGCCGGAACAAACCAGTCTCGGAGAAATAAAAAGTTTAAGCGGAGATAATACCGGAGTAAAAGCAAAACCCGATCAGAAAAAATTAAGCTTAGTATTTTTTATTTTGTTTTTAGTTAGCGTGATAGCTTGGCTGTTATGGGTTAATAGAAAATTAGCGAAAGAGCTTCAGGCGCGGAATGAAGATGAAGATAAAATTAAAAAAGATAAATTATTGTAGTTATAAATATATAGTTAATTTGTTATAGAAATAGACCCTTTCTCGCCCCTCGTCAAATTCGCCAGTCGGCAAATGACGAGGGGCGTTGCCTTTTTACGGCCCCGCCTAAGGCGGGTAAATTTGACAAAAATAACAGATATGATATAATTTAGATAGTTGTCTAAATATCTAAATCTTTTATATGACTTTAAATATTACTTTGCAAGCGTTATCCGATCCGACTAGGCGTAAAATATTAGAAATTTTAAAGAAAAAAGACCTGGCGGCCGGAGAAATAGGAAAAAATTTTGATATTACCCTGCCCTCGCTATCGCATCACTTAAATGTTTTAAAACAGGCTGATTTGGTTACGTGCCAAAGGCGAGGTCAGGAAATTATTTACTCTTTGAATTTAAGCGTGTTTGAGGAAATGGCGGAAAAATTAGTAAAATTTTTTAAAAAATAAAAAATAATTTTAAATTTATGACTAACCCGATAAAGCCAACCGTAAAAACTGAATTTATTCCTTTAATTTTAATTATTTTAACGTTAGCGTCTAGCGTATTTTTTTATAATAATTTACCGGAGCAAATCGCCATCCATTGGGATATTGCCGGTGAAGTTGATGGTTATGGTTCCGGTCAGACGCAGGCCATTATTTTCCCCTTGCTTATAATCGGTATATACTTTTTATTTTTACTTATCCCCTACTTAGATCCGAAAAAAGAACGTTATGAGCAATTTAGCAAAGTTTATCATATTTTTAAATTGTTACTATTAATTTTATTTGTTGTTATATATTTTATTACCGGTTTAAACGGTTTGGGCTATAATTTACCGGTGGGCGCTATTATCCCGGCGTTAATTGGTTTATTGTTTATTGTTTTAGGAAATTACATGGGTAAAATTAAAATGAATTGGTTTATGGGTATTCGTACGCCCTGGACTTTGTCTAGTGAAAATGTTTGGAATAAAACGCATCGTTTTGGCGGTAAGATGTTTGTTCTGGCCGGTTTATTAATGATGGCGCAAATATTTTTGCCATTAATGTTGCGTTTACCGATTTTCATAATTTCAATAACAATATTAACTTTTGGAACGTTTGTTTATTCTTATGTTGTGTATTTAAAAGAAAAGAAAAAATAAATTTAATTGTTGCTCCGCAAATAATAGTGAATTTTCTACTGCGGAACTCGCCTCGAGATTACTCGGGCTCAGACAGTCCTCGCA
>JBAXOH010000055.1:0-5383 GCA_037133335.1 bacterium | reverse complement strand
CGGGTATCTTAAGCAGGCGCTTGTTTCTAAATTTATTTTATTATCGCGCCAAGGCAAATTGATGTTCAGGTTATTTAAATTTTCTTGGTAAATTTTAGAAATACTCCGGCGATGCGCGTTCAGTTGTTCTATTTCATTTATTTGCTCGCATAGTATATGGGCTAAGCTATTAGCCAGCTTAGCCGGATAAAAATTTACCGGCTCCCCCGTTTTTTCTTTTTTATAAATTATTTTATTAAAAATGTTTAATTTTTTAGCTAATATTAGTATAAATTTACCAATAAACAAATGATAAACCGGTTTGGCGGTATAAAATATCGGGTAGTGCATTAAATGCTGCAAGGTTTTCGTCAATTTAGGCTTAGGTAGTTTTTGCGCAAAGCTTTTTATGTTTTTACTAATTTCATCGTCGTTAGTGATTAAAGCTCCGCCGCGCGCGCAAGAAATAATTTTATCCGAACCGAAGCTTAGCATGCCAATATGGCCGAAGGTGCCGGTTAACTGCCCCTGATAGCGCGCGCCGAGCGAATGGGCGCAGTCTTCAATAATTTTTAAATTATGGCGTTTGGCGATAGTTAAAAGTTCATTAAGCTTCGCTGGCAAGCCGAAAGTATGCTGGATGATTAAAATTTTTGTTTTAGCCGTAATTTTATTTTCTAAATTAGCCGGACTCATATTAAAATCATCGTTGATGTCAACGAAAATCGGTTTGGCTCCGGTAAATTTAATGGCGTTTACCACCACGACGCAGGTATAGGCTTGCAGTAAAATTTCGTCGTTGTCCCCTGCTCCCAAAGTTTTTAGGGCGTAATAAAGAGCTGAGCGCCCGCTATCAAAAACGTAAGCGTGTTTTATATTAAAATATTCCCGTAATTTTTTTTCGGCCAAGGCTATATATTCACCGGAGGAAATTTTAAACCAGCGCCAAGGCAACAACAAATAGCTTAAAGCCAGTCCTGTGTCGCGACCGGTTAAATTAGGCGCAAAGCCGGTAAAAATTGTTTTATTAAATAATGACATTGGATAATAATAGTTTATTTAAATAAATTACATCGGGCTTGAACTAAATTTAATATAATTTATGGTTTTATTTCTTGATAAATTTTTTCTGAAAGACGATTTTCTAATAAAATAATATATTTCTGATTTTTTAATTTTTTAAAAAATTTCAGCAATTTATCCTGATTCGTTTCAATAATTATTTTCATATCGCCGGCGCCAATTTTCAGGTCGGCGGCTGAATCCTCGGAAATAATTATTAATTCATCGGCGGTTTGACTGATTTTTTTTCCAACAGTTTCGTGCCAATTTCGACTAGCCGAGCCTAGCTCCAACATACCGCGAGTCACTACTATTTTTTTGCGATCTCTATAGCCGGCCAAAACGTTTAATGCGGCTATAAATCCCTCCGGGTTGGCGTTATAACTATCATCTAAAATCAGATTATTGCCGTAAAGGTAAGTTTGCAGTACTTTAGACGGTAATTTTAATTGGCGCGAACGGTTGGTGATTTCACCGGGGCTTAAGTCTAAAAATAACCCGATTAAGATTACCGGCGCAATATTTAAACTGTTATGGTCGCCTAAAATCGGAGCGGAAATTTTTAATTCTTCGCCGTTTTTTATTACCGCGGTAAAATTTATTCCTTTTTCATCGCCGGAAGTATTTTTAATTAAGCAATCGGGGCTATATTCATTATTGAAACCGAAAGTTTTAACTTTACATTTTAGCTCGGCTAAAAATTCCCGGCAATATTCGTTATCAGAGTTAGCTATGGCCAGGCCGTCCGCCGGCAGGCTTCTTAAAAGTTCATATTTAGCGGTTTGTGTATTTTTTATATTGCCGAGCAGCGATAGATGTTGTTCGCTGATTACGGTTAAAATGCCGATTTTTGGTTTAACCATTTTGCAAACAGCGGCAATCTCCCCTATTTTATAGGTGCCCATTTCTACGACGAAGATATTATAATCGGAAAAATTATTTTTTATGATAAATTTAGCTACGCCGATTTCGGTGTTAATGTTTTCCGGCGTCATGATAACTTTATATTTTTCACCTAAAATTTGAGTTAGGAAATTTTTTACCGTAGTTTTACCGTAGCTTCCGGTAACGCCGATGACGGTTAATTTATTAAATTTTAAAAGTTTATTTTCGGCAATTTTAAGATAAAGTAATTTAGCCAGCCCGGTCGGCAATTTCGCCGCTATGGCTAAGGCGGAAAAAATAAACCAGCGTAGAGCCAAGACTATAAAAATTAAATGAGAATTAAAAAAGATAAAAAATAATATTCCTTCAATTAATAAGGCCGAGATAATTAATGCCGTTGATTTAACGGTGAATTTAGGGCGCAGTAAATTATGGCCGGCAACCGACCGAAGATTATAAATCAAGTCAATGAATAAAATTGCGACTACGGCAGTATCTAAAGATTTTAGATTAATCGGCAGTAATAAAAATAAAATCAGATAGATTAAAGGACGCCGTAAAACGCTCCAACCGTGGAAAAATTTTTTTCCGCTTAAAGTTGAGCTATAATCGCGCAACCGGTCAAAGCGATATTCTTTAAATTGCCAAACATAGCAAAATTGGCCATAATCGGCCAAAGCGCTTAAAAACCAAAGAATAAAAAATGTAATATATAACAACATGATAAGAAAAAATTACAGCATACTCGGTCTAAATTTATAAAATTTTCTACTGCGGAACTCGGCCAGCTTCGCTGCCCTCAAACAGTCCTCGCACAAAAATTATACAAATTTAGACCGAGTTTTATTGATAGTTATAAGTTTATAAAATTTTTAACAATACTATATAATTTTTCCGGCATTTGTAAATGCAGGCCGTGTTTACCGCCGGCGATTATTTCTAGATGAGAACCGGGAATTAAAGCCGCGATTTTTTTACCTGTTGCTAACGGCACATAGCTATCTAGAGTGCCCCAAATTATTAAGGTCGGCGTGGTTATATTTTTAAGCTCCTCGGTCAAATCCTCGCGGATAATTTTTTTAAATATTTCTCTTTTTATGCCTGAAGTTTCTTCGTAATCAGGCGAATCGGCTAGCCGATATAAAAATTTTTTCGCCGGTGCGGATAAATTTTTAATCAACGGCAGATTAAAAAATATTTTTCCGATTTTAGCGGCTAAACCGAAAACTGCTCGTTTAAAATTAAACTTTGGCCTTATAGCCGAAGCTCCGCTTAGAATTAAACGGCTGATTAATTGGGGTGAAGTTGCCGCGACGCAGGCCGCTACCTGACCGCCGAAGGAATGGCCTAAAAGTATCGGTTTAATTAAATTTAAATCTTTTATTTTTTGGCAGATAAATTTAGCGTAATCTTCTACACCCCAAATTTCTTTCGGACAAGGTTCATCGCCGAAGCATGGCAACTCTAGGCAAATAATCTCAAAATCTTGTTTTGCCAAATTAACAAAATTTTGCCAAGATTTTTTAGTTCCGCCCCAGCCGGGTAAAATTAATAATTGAGATTTCATGTTTATTCAAATTACCACATTAACGATTGGGATAAATTTGTAAAATTTTCTACTGCGGAACTCGGTCAGCTTCGCTGCCCTCAAACAGTCCTCGCACAAAAATTTTATAAATTTATCCCAATCAACTAGTATAATAAATTATTTCTTTTTAATTATTTTTAATTTCCCCGGTATGTATTTACGCAAGACTTTAGGAATTTCAATCGAGCCGTCGGCTTTTTGATAATTTTCCATAATGGCGATCAGGGCGCGGCTCACGGCTACGGCGGTGCCGTTTAACGTATGAACAAAATTTTTATCACCGTTTTTATTTTTATATTTTATATTTAATCCTCTGGCTTGGTAATCAGTGCAATTTGAAGTTGAGGTAATTTCCGCCCAATCCCCCGCCTCACCTTTTTTATTAGGTTTGCCGGGTAACCAGGCTTCTAAATCATAAGTCCGATATGATGGACCGCCTAAATCGGCGGTAGAGTGGTCGATTACTCTAAAAGGTATTTTTAAACCTATAAAAATATCTTTTTCTATTTTTAAGATTTCTTGGTGCGCTTGTTCGCTTTTTTCCGGCAAGACATACTGAAACATTTCTACTTTGGTAAATTGATGGACTCGAAAAATACCTTTGGAAAATTTAGAACAACTGCCGGCTTCGGTGCGAAAACAATGAGAGACGGCCACATATTTTTTAGGCAGGTCTTCTTGGTTTAAAATTTCATTCATATGATAGCCGCCCATGGTAATTTCGGACGTACCGATTAAACTCAAATCAGTGTTTTCAATATTATAAATTTGTGTTGCTTCATCTCGAGGATTAAATCCCAGCCCCTGTAAGACTTCCTGCTTGGCTAAATCCGGCGTTATAAAAGGCGTAAAGCCTTGCTTAATGGCAATTTCCAAGGCGTATTGAATTAAAGCAAATTCCAATAAAGCGGCCTGATTTTTTAAATAATAAAATTTTGCTGCGCTTACTTTAGCGGCTCGTTCAAAGTCAATTAAATCCAGATTTTGCGCCAGCTGCACATGATCCAGCGGCATAAATTTAAATTTTGTCGGCTTGCCGAATGTTTTTAAAACCGGATTATCATTTTCATCTTGGCTTACTCGGACATCCGGATGAGTTAAATTGGGAATTTGATATAGCTGCTCTTGATATTGTCGGTGAATTAAATTATAGGCTTCTTCTAATTTTTTAATTTCTTCGCCCAGTTGTTTCATTCGGGATATTTCTTCCGGAGTCGGTTTGGTTTTTGAAACGCGGTTTCTTTTGGCTCGCAGTTCGTCAATGGTCGCTTCAAGCTTACGCCGTTCAGCGTCCAGTTCTAAAAATTTATCAATATCAACTTTAGATAACCGATTTTTGCTGTTTTGTTTTATTAAATTCGTATTGTCCCTAATAAATTTAATATCAAGCATATTATTATATTTAAATTATTTTATTTAAATCTCCATCCAAAACTACATCAACCATAGCTTTTATTTCATCGGTGTAGGAAACTTTTTCCGGCGCCGGGTTTAACAAAAATATTTTTTTGTCATTAACATGAGCAAAACCGATTTCCATTAAGACATTGCCGCCGATATAGTTTTTTATGTTATTTTTATCATAATTTAAAACTAAAATAGCATCGCTTTTTTTTATGCAATTATACCACCACTTAATAAAACCTTCTTCCCTTTTTAATTTGGCATGGTCTTCGCCGATTCTATCAATAATCGCCTTAGCTGTGCCGTCGGCGATGCCGAACATTTTTTCGTGCATCAGCGGTTCATGGCCCATGATTTTTAATTTATTATAAATTTCCACAAAATTTTTGGCATTACTGACGCTGCCACAAATGGTAATTTTCATATAGCATTTATTTTTATAATTGATGTTTTATATTTATGGGC
>JBAXOH010000054.1:0-5474 GCA_037133335.1 bacterium | reverse complement strand
AGCTATACGCCCTAATGTAGTTTTTAAATTTATCAGTGTCGCGCTCCCCGCCCGACTGAACGACGTCAGTCGTTCGGGCGGGTAACCAACTGAGCTATACGCCCTAATGTAGTTTTTAAATTTATCAGTGTCGCGCTCCCCGCCCGAACGTACCCCACCCGAACGACGTTCAGTCGGGCAGGCGTTCGGTACGGGCTGGTAACCAACTAAGTCCCGACGTTCCGCGAAGCGGAAGCCGGGATCCCGACCGAAGCGTCGGTACTATACGCCCGGATAATGCAAAAATAAAAAGACTGCTTCTAAATATTTTAGGACCAGTCTTTTTATGACAAATAGGCCCATAAAACTATTTGTTTATTTTTATTTCAGTACTAACAGGCGCTAACTCTTTTTCCCCGTTAAATAATTTTGCTTTCGCAAAATTGCCGCTAGGCGGCTATTTAACTGGGGTCGACTCTTTCGATTATTCACCGAAAAATCTCCCTAGAAAGGAGGTGATCCATCCACAGCTTCCGCTACGGATGCCTTGTTACGACTTCGTCCCTATCATCGATCCTACCTTCGAACCCCTTACAGGGTTCTTCGGGCATTACCGACTCTCTTGACGTGACGGGCGGTGAGTACAAGACCCGAGAACGTATTCAACGTGGCGTGGCTGATCCACGTTTACTAGCGATTC
The DNA here is from genome assembly GCA_037133335.1 of bacterium. GTDB lineage: Bacteria > Patescibacteriota > Patescibacteriia > Patescibacteriales > GWC2-42-12 > JACPHD01. The sequence continues at coordinate 4,795 of JBAXOH010000054.1, read as the reverse complement.
CAGCTTCATGAGGTCGAGTTGCAGACCTCAATCCGAACTGAGAGAAGTTTTAAAGGATTTGCTCCATCTTGCGATTTGGCGTCCCTTTGTGCTTCCCATTGTAGCACGTGTGTCGCCCAAGGTGTAAGAACCATGCTGATTTGACGTCATCCCCACCTTCCTCCCACTTAAAGCGGGCAGTTTCCTATGACACATGAAACATAGGATAGGGGTTGCGCTCGTTTCCCGAATTAACGGTACATCTCACGACACGAGCTGACGACAACCATGCAGCATCTGTCCGGCACCCTCGAAGGCTCCCCTGTTTCCAGGGGTCTGCAGCCGGATGTCAAACCTTGGTGAGGTTCCTCGCTTACTGTCGAATTAAACCACATGCTCCACCGCTTGTGCGGGTCCCCGTCTATTCCTTTGAGTTTTAAGCTTGCGCTCGTACTCCCCAGGCGGGATGCTTAAGGTGTTAACTTAGGTAGACAGCACTGGAAGGGTCGATACTTCCAATGCTCAGCATCCATCGTTTACGGCGTGGACTACTGGGGTATCTAATCCCATTCGCTCCCCACGCTTTCGTTCCTTAGTGTCAGAACCGTTCTAGTAAGCTGTCTTCACATTAGGTGTTCTTGCTGATATTAACGGATTTAACCCCTACACCAGCAATTCCACTTACCTCTCCCGGTCTCTAGTTTAGCCATCTCTCCCGCAGCCCCGAGGTTGAGCCTCGGGATTTAACAGGAGATGCGATAAACCACCTACGAACTCTTTACGCCCAATAAATCCGGATAATGCTTGGGGCACTCGTATTACCGCTGCTGCTGGCACGAGTTTAGCAGCCCCTTATTCAACTGGTACCGTCATTGATTCGTCCCAGTTAAAAGTACTTTACACCCCGAAGGGTTTCTTCATACACGCGACGTCGCTCCCTCAGCCTTTCGGCCATTGGGGAATATTCTTGACTGCAGCCTCCCGTAGGAGTCTGGGCAGTATCTCAGTCCCAGTGAGGCGGGTCGATCTCTCAATCCCGCTACCCGTCGTAGCCTTGGTGAGCTTTTACCTCACCAACTAGCTGATAGGCCATAGGCCTTTCCCGAAGCGATAAATCTTTAAGCGAGAATGACTTTAGTCCCCTCGCTACCATCATGTATTAGACCCGCTTTCGCAGGCTTATTCATGACTTCGGGGTAAGTTACCAATGTGTTACGCACCCGTTTGCCGGTGTCCGTATTGCTACGGACCCCTCGACTTGCATGCCTTAGACACGTCGCCAGCATTCATCCTGAGCCAGGATCAAACTCTCAATAAGTTTTTATTCAGGTTGCTCCTGCTAAAGTTTGTTTACACAAACTTTCATAAGTTTTTTACATGGTACGCCATGTTTAGTAGACAGTTCTTGTGAAGCTATCTATTAAAATATTTGAAGAAATTAATTCTCCAGATTTATTCTTTACCAGTTTAATAAAAAACTGATAAAAAGTTAGAATTAGCGCCTGTTAGTATTGAAATTTGCTCTTTATATATTCGCCGGGGGGCGAATTTTTAGAGCTTTACTCTTGTGAAAATATTAATGCTGCTTGCTGCAATTTCGAAACCTCTGATCGAAATTGTTTCACAGAGTAGATTAAATTGTTAAGTTGCGTATTCAATCTTTTACGAAAGAAAAAAACAGGGATATTAGCGTTCCAATATCACTGTTTTTTTCTTTCATGTGTTTTCAAGTTGTGCCTGTTATTTATTCAATGAATTTTTAGTTTATGAATAAATTTATATTGTATTGTAATATTAAAGAAAATCTTAACAAATGTCAAGGGCAAAAGCTTTTTTATTTAAAATTATTAAAATTTAAAATATTTTTAGCTAATTTTAGCTAATTATGTTTAATTTAAATAAAATTATAAAATAAACACAAGTTGCAGTAACGCACAGTTTTTTAACAAATTTTGCACCATAAGTCTCCCATAAGTAGGTTATGAGGTAAACTTATTTTCTAAAAAATTCAGCCGCTTCTTCGGGCGCTACCGAATTTATTATTAAACCTGAACCAAGTTCAACCCCGGCCCAGATGCTGTCGCGAGGCTGAATTTTTAAATAAAAGTGCTGCTCTTTATCGGAAATTGATTGATGTAAAAAGTAATTAAAAGATAAATTTAGTTCGCTTAGTTTTATTAAAATTTTCTTTAATAATTTAGCGAATGATTTAAATTCTTCATCGTTTAATTTAGTTATATTATCTAAATGGCGTTTGGTAAAAATCCAGCTTTCATAATGGTATTGGCTGGCGTAAGGCGCGAAAGCCGCTATATACTTATCTTCATAAATTTTTCTTGGTGATTTAATTTCTTTTTTAATAATATCGCAGTAAGCGCAGATTTTATGGTCGTTTTGATAATCACGAGATAATTTTAATTCATCTTTAATTTCCGAGGGCATAATATCGGTAGCAAAAATCTGGGAATGGGCATGCACGATTGAAGCGCCGGCCTTAGAGCCTTGGTTTTTAAAGCATAAAATGTATTCAATGTTCTTTATTTTACTTAAAGCTAGTGTGCGTTTAGCATACATTCTTAAAAGTTGTTCAATTTGTCCCTCGCTTAAATCATGCAGTTCTTTTTTATGATCAGGAGTTTCAATAATTACTTCTTGCGCGCCATAAGCTTTTTTATTATCAAGCGTGACGGCCGGAAAAATATTTTTTGTGCTTAAAATTTCGCCTTGGGGCCCATTAATTCGGTCAAGAATATTTTTCTGGTCTATGTTCTCCGGGCAAAACGGACAGCTAGAGACGCGGGAAATAATCGTTTGTTCTTTAATATCGCGCGGGCGCTTAGCGCGACCCGGCGTTATAATAACATGTTTGTCGGATAAATAATCTTTTCTAATTTCAGATTTAATCATATGATTTTATTATAGCATAGCTTATTTTTTTGTCATTTTTGATTTTTTTCATAAAATAGCCCGGCCATAAAAACGCTGATAGGAAAAATTATTAATGACAATCTTCCGTCCAGCGTTCCGTCAAGAATGTAAACATATAAATCAGTAAGTAACAAAAAGCTAAAATGAAAAAATAGTAAAGCAAAAAAAGTAAGTATTAGAAACATATTTTTTGACAGCAGTGTTTTTCCGGCGGTTTTTATAAAAAGAAAAATAAAAATTGCCAAAATGGCGAACCAAATGAAAAAATCATAGGTAAACCATAGGTTCATAAAAAATAATTTTATTATTTCCGGGTGAAAATTGTCGGTCGTAAGCCGTTCGCCACTTATTGTCGTATAGCCAAGATTGTTGGCGTAAACATAGATTATCCAAGGCAAAGAAAAAAACATAAAACCGGCGGTTGGCAGCACTAAGCTTTTTTTATCCGGGCTTTTAATTTTTTTTAACCTCCAGAGTTCAAATAAAAAAATTGCTAAAATTATAAAGGCGTAAAATAAGCCGTTGTTTTTTATAAAAATAATCGCTCCGCACATCAGCGCTCCGAGTAAAAGGTCGCTTGACCGGCCGCTCCTTAAATAATTGTATAAATAAATTATGGCCGCGGTTAAATAAAAAGCCAGTGGCAGGTCGGCGTAATAATTAAAGCCGTGGTAGATTAAGAGCGGAGCGGTAGCTAAAAAAAGCGTAAAAATTAAGGCTTTTCGCCGGCTGATATATTTTATAAGATTAATATAAATTAAGGCTAAGAGGGCGATATAGTAGGCGGCCGGTATTAAATTTATTAAACTTTCATTAATTTCTCCCTGATTAAAATAAAACCAGGAAGCCAGAAAAGAAATATGCAGCGGATAATTAGCTTTAGAATTAGTGCCGCCCATAAAATATGGATCGGTTTTATCAAGATTGACGCTTTTTTCATAAAAAAAGCTTTTGGCTTTTATCGCCCAGTTATCCAAGGCGTCAAAGCCATATACCGGGCGCAATACCGCTTCGCCAGCCACGAAAAAGACTTGGAAAATTATTATTAAAAATATCAGCCGGGAGACAAGACTTTGCTTCGCTGGGTTCAATCCTTTAAAATTTAACTTTCTTTTTTTTCTATAAGCGTAAATAAGCATCAGACAAAATAGGATGCCAAAAACAAAATTAATAACCCCGATATTAAAATTTATTCCCAGCAGCGCATTAAAAAGCATGAGCTGGGTAATAACGGCCGCGCCAAGAGGAAAACTTAAAGTAATTTTTTCAAAAAAAGAATATTTATTTTCCTTGTCGATTATCAATATTAAAAGAAAACCAAAAAGGCATAAAAATAATGAACTTAAAATAAATATAATCATATTTTTATTTTCAGGATATTTTTATCGGGAGTAAGGCTTTTATAAATTTCTAAAGGAAGATTGCTATTAAGCTTGGCTGGATCGCCGTGATAAAGTAAAATATAATCAGGCAAGCCGGAGCCGTTAATTAATTTTATATCAGGATATAAATAATATTTGGCGAACATATAATCAAAACTTTGGGGCGAAACAAAAAACGCCGTGCTCCCACTTTTAATATTATTTTTAACGAATTTTAAATAAGGTATAAGATTCTCGTCACCGGCAAATTTATTATAAAGAAATCCGGCTTTGTCCATTTGGCTTTTATGGATTAGGCCGGAGTAGTCAGCCGCGAGCCATTTAACCTCGGCTAATACAAGAATTAAAGTAAAAAACAGCCAAATAACTAATACGGCGGTTAAGAAGCGCCCCTTAATTATGTGAAAATTATTTTTATGAACGCATAGAAGTATTATAAATATTAATAAAGCGATAATAAAAACCGTTAAAATAATATAGAAGTATAGTGCCCCAAGGGCGATATG
>JBAXOH010000053.1:0-5579 GCA_037133335.1 bacterium | reverse complement strand
GACGGCCACACCAACTTTTGTTTTTAACAATTTTTTTTCATGACGATAAAAAATAGCCCGAGGAGTAAAAAGCGATGACCAACATTTCCTTACGTTGTCCGATAAATTTTTCTCGGTCGTGTCCAAATAAGTTTCTAACTCCCCGGCCCAAGAAGCAACCGATGAATCTTCGGCCGTAGCCGATGAACGCACGGCCACGAATTTTGTTTTCAACTTTTTGAACTCTATTAAAATTTCCTTTTTTATATCGGCCGGCATAGCCTTATCATAAATTAAATCGCGAATAACATTTGATGCCTTATCAACCGAATTTATATCTTTATAATTGATCTTCTTTAAAATCGCTGCAACGTCAACATCTAAATCAGTTTCTTCTAAAAATCTATCAAAAGCGGTAGCTAAAACTACGAATCCTGGTGGAACCGGCAAGCCAGTGCTACTCATCTCGCCTAAACTCGCTCCCTTACCCCCAGCGATGCCAATATCTTTATAAGAAAGTTGTTTAAAATTTTTGGTAAACATAAATTATTTCAACAAATTAACAATGATTTTTATTCCTTTTTTTCGGCGCGCCGCTTTTCTTTATAAGATTCTACCAATTCAGTGAGCCGCTCTTCATCAATATCATATCTTTGCCCCCTGAAATTAACTTCAATTTTTCTCTGGCCCAAATTATCCGTTTTTATTGAAAATTCAATCGGTTCAACGTATTTAAGGGAGCCGCCAATTTCCGAAACATTTTCAAACCCGACAACTTTTTTACCATCCACCTCTCTGATTAAAATTTCTTGCAGTAAAGTTTCCGGAACTACAGAATGAGTGCCATTGATTAAATCAACTTTAGAGCCGGAATATAATTTATCGCACATTTTGCAATAATGGTCCAGCATATAAGCCAAGCCTTCCGCGACTTCTCTGGGCGCGGCGGTTTCCGCGTCAGGACGCTGATCCCGATAACGTAGATACCACTCCGCAGGATCTTTTCCATCCTTAACGGACTGCCTAAATTTTAAAGTTTGCTCCTCGGAAAAAGGAGGAATTTTCAAAGATATTTTTTTCCGTAAGTTTAATTTTTTGTCATGTGGGGCGCTCTCTATTATATTTTCAACCGTTTCCAGCGCCCTTTGAATTGGACTGGTATATCCTTTTATCGCATCTTTTTTATCCAGCGTTTCTCCGAATTTAACCGCCTGCTCTTTACCGCTAGGAGATAAACTTTCTCCGACTTTATCTTTTTCTCCGTGGCGGACAAATATAACTTTCATTTCAATATCCTTGCCGTATTTATTGTCGGACTCGATTTTAGGCACGGTTTCTTTAAACATAATTTTTAGCTTTCTTATTGCGTGGACAAAAATTATCCCCGCAATTCAGAAATTATTTTTTTATTATTCCTTTTATAGCATCAACTTTAATAATATCACCATCTTTTAATATTTTTGTCGCATTTTTTGTCCCGACGATACAAGGAATTTTATACTCTCTGGCGATGATTGCGGCATGGCAAATTATTCCTCCCTCATCCGTTACTATGGCCGCGGCTTTTTTAACGGCAGGTAATAACCGGGGAGTTGTCATACTGGAAACTAGAATTTCTCCCTTCTTCATATTTTTCATTTGCTTAAAAGAATTCACTATTCTTACGCGTCCCGCTATTATTCCCCTAAAAGCAATCTTTCCTCTAAGCTCCGTTTGGTTTTCCGTCTTTTTAATTTCTCTTTTTTCAATATTTTTTGCTTTTACACCCGTAAAAAGTTTCATTCGTCCGTTTTTTAAATATAGAACATAAAAATTACGCCGATTTTTTATCAGTTCCGGGTTAACCTTTTTCCCGGTCTTAAGTAATTTTATAAATTCTTTAGGCAAATAATTTGTTAATTCTTCTAATTTTAAGCCATGTTTTAAACATATCTTTTTGAATACCGGCTGAAGCTTATCCCATAACCCACTGCTTCTTGCTTCCATGTTATCATAGATTTTACCTAGCTCCGTAATGTGCCTGCTAATTTTTTGTTCTTTTAGCCCCTCCGCTAAATCAAAAGTGTATAATACTACCGCTCTACTTAATAAATAATATTTATAAAATTGTCTTATATTATCCTCGTTGCTATCGTTTAAAAAAAGTTTAGTGGCGTTTGCCAAATTTTTTTCTATTTTATAAAACCAGTTTTTCATTTTATCAAAACCGAATTTCTTATATTCCGACAAGGTCAATTTTCTTCTCTTTCTAGTTTCTTCAATATCCATATATTGAGATGTAATCGCATATTTACTTATTGCGAGCAAACTTTTTACATTAACCTTTGAAGGAGAGCCCAGCATTTTTTTATATCCGAGTACCCTTAAATATCTTTCAAAAAGATTGGTTTCTCTTTTAACTATAAGCTCCCATCTCATAATTTTTATAATGCTATATTAATTAATTATTTTTATAACCCCTTTGTTTGCATCAACTTCCACTAAATCGCCGTCATGCAATACTTTAGTAGCGATGCGCGTACCGATAATACAAGGCATTCTTAATTCCCTGGAAACGATTGCGGCATGAGAGGTAATTCCTCCTTGTTCGGTTATAATCGCCGCGGCTATTTTCATGGCGGTTACTATATCCGGATTAGTTGCGATACTGACTAAAATATCTCCCTTTTTCATTTTTTTCATATCCGAAACTGAATTAATAATTTTTACCCTCCCGCTGACTTTGCCCATGCAAGCGGTTTGACCGAATAATTCTTTTATACCAGTTTTTTCTTCTTTATCTAAAATTTTTGCGATTACCCGCGCACTTGTTCCGGTAATAATTTTTTCTCCGCCCTTCACGGTATAATATACCATAAATTTTGACCTGATGGTTAACTCTTTTTTTATCTTCTGTATAGAAATTTTATTTTTTAATAAACCATTAATCTCGCCTGGAAGTAAAAAATAAATTAAATCTTTCGATAAATTAAATCTTTTAGAAAACTCTTCTAATAAAAATCCCGATCTATATGCCCAATAAATCTGGGTATCGCGCCGATATACTTTGGTAACGGCAAAATCGGCATATATATTAAATAAATCAATTTCTTTTTTATTCAGTTTTAATTTTTTGATTAATTTATTTCTTTGGCATAAAACTTCCTGAAATATTTTTTCCTCTTTTTTTGATAATTCGCACGTGCGCCCGCCTGACTTAATAAATTTATTAATTTCATTTACATAATAATTAAAATCATAAATCCCGTCTTTACCCAGCCATAAATACTTTAAATAAAAATATTTTTTTAAATGGCTGTTTATAGCCGCTTCTAATTTATTGCTATTTATTTCTTTAAGAGCCGCGAGACTTAAAAATGACTCATGCTCTTTTTGTAAAATACTTTTTTTACTGCTAGTAGATAAGGTGATTAAGGCATAATTAATTTCATTTTCGTCTATTTTTCTTCTTAATAGTTGCTTTAAAAAATTAGTAAAGTCATTCTGAAACATATCAACCGCATTCGGCAACCAGCCCCAAGAGTATAGGTCGGTGTGAATTTTATCTAAATCTGTATAAATTTTTAATAACTCTTTATTAGATAATTTTGATAATAATTTCGGTTTTAATTTAGTTGAATATTTTTTTAATCTGTCCGAACCTTTAATAATTTCCGAATTTATTTTTTTGCCGAATCGCGGATTTTTTATAATTTTATTTATAACAAACTTAGAAAACTCGGCCGAATTGTCTTTATCATAATAAAATTTCATATTTAAACCTTCATGCACCGAAATGACTTCTTTATAGTTTATGCCGCAAGCCTTGCTTAAATTATTAGTAAATGAACTTAGCCAAATTTGGCAAAAATTAAAATTAATATTCGGAATATCCTCGGCTAACAACCAGTTACTTTCTTTAATTTTGGCTAAATTTATATTATTTATTAAATTTTTAGTTGGCATAATCATATTTTATGCTATATTAATATATTAGTTCATTATAACTTCCTAAAGTTAAAACACCGTAATAATCCACAATTAATAATTTAATTTTACTGTTTGTCGACATATAGTTCCTATGATATAATAATATTAGCTTATTTTTAACTAAAAATCTATGTTTAAGGATGTATTTAAGGGTTTTATGAACGACCCGGAGCAAGCCGGGGAAAGAGGTAAAAATACCAAAGTTATTGAAACTTTTACCCGCCACGGCGTTCCGAAAAAATTCCCTGAGGGACACCCAAAGGCAGGAATGTCTGAAGATATCATCACTTCCGAAGGTTTGGAAGAAATGAGGCAAAGGGGTAAAAACGAGACTGAACCAAAATATTACATGATCACCGGTAGCAAAAGCGTCCAACGAGCCAGACAAACCGGAGAGGCTTTAGCAGAAGGTATCAATGAAACCGACGCTATAGAAATTATTAATAAGGAAGGTAAGGGGGGTTCAAAATTATCTGAATTCGGAATTTATGCCATGTCCGACTTAGATCCATTTAAAGACGCGGGAAAAATTTTAGGGCCGATTAACGCAGAAGCACAAAAATTGGTTGATGAAAAAAAATTAAAACCAGAGGAAAAGGAAGGTTGGGCGATCGCTAAATTTTTACAGGTACCTGATGAAAAATTTAAAGAACAGGGCGTGCCGACTCCGCGCGAAGTCGCGTCCGGAATGGCGCATCGGTTATCATCCGGCGTTAAAATGTCTGATAAACTATTTAAAGACCTAGAAATGAAAGTTAATAATATTACTCACGGACCGAACGCTGAATGCTTATTGAAATATGTTATAAAAAATAATGAAAAGTCTGGCTTTAACGATGTGGCTGAAATCGGTGGTACTTTTAAACCCGGTGAATTTGTTGACTTTAAAATAGAAAGAGATGAAAACGGGGTGCTAAAACCAATAAAAATAAATCTGCGCGGAAAAGAATACGAATTTGATATGGATGAATTTAATAAACTACTAGAGGAATATAAAGAGAAAAAATAAACTCCACAAAATATATTTTTTAAAATACTGCTTAACCGGCAGTATTTTATTTTATTATTTTCACTATCCCCCTATTTGCATCCACTTCGACTAGATCACCATCTTTAAAAACTTTCGTAGCAATCTTCGTGCCGATAACACAGGGTTTTTTTAATTCTCGGCTTACTATTGCGGCATGAGACGTTATTCCGCCAGTATCGGTTACGACCGCTTTAGCTAATTTAAGTATTGGCAAATATTCTGGCCCGGTATAAGGAACAATTAAAATAGATCCTTTTTTCATTTTAGCTTTTGCCATAAAAAGATTATCGGCCACTACACATTTTCCTCGTATTCTGCCCAAGCTCGCACCAAATCCTTTAACGCTATTTCTTCTCGCCTCAAAAATTTCTTTATATTTTCCCTTTTTAATAAAATCGTAACCAAATTGACCTTCTAAAATTTTAAACTTACCATCAATGCCATCGTCAATATTATTTTCTGTATGTAAAAAAATGTTGTTTTTTAGTTTTAGTATAGTTTCCATTATTAGTTTATAAGTTTTCATTATGTATATTCTCAAATTATATTTAATATTTAATTGTAAATAGTTATTTAAATTAGCATATCCACATAATAAATT
>JBAXOH010000052.1:0-5864 GCA_037133335.1 bacterium | reverse complement strand
GGTGTTTTATGTTTTGCGGAGAGAGGGAGTCGGCTCCGACTCTCGGCTCGCCGTCGCTCGCCTCGGTCTAGCCGCCGCCTCGCGGTTTAGCCTGCTGGCTAAACATCGCTCCGGCGTTCGAATCCCCGCGCGAGCCAAGCAGTTGGCTCACTTCTCTTCCTCGCTCACTTCGTTCGCTGCGGAGAGAGAGGGAGTCGAACCCTCGATACCTTGCGGTATACACGCTTTCCAAGCGTGCGCCATCGGCCACTAGGCGACCTCTCCGTAATTATTTATTTGACAATGGGTTTCTTTAGATGCCATTCAGTCGCTTTTTCATAATTACATCCTATTCTAAATAACATAGCCTCGTTAAAGCGTTTACCGATTAATTGCAGGCCGACCGGCATATTTTTATCAAAACCGCAGGGAAGAGAAATCGCCGGCAACCCGGCGAGCGAGGCTCCGGTCATAAAAATATCTTCTAAATACATTTTTAAGGGGTCATCTGACTGCGCGCCGATTTTAAAAGCCACATGCGGCGCGGTCGGAGTTAATAAGCAGTCAACGGTCTCTAAAACTTTATCCATTTCTTGCTTGATTTTCGTCCTAACTTTTTGCGCCTGTAAATAATAAGCATCAAAATAACCGGCGCTTAAAGCATAAGTACCGAGCATGATTCTTCTTTTAGCTTCAGCTCCGAAACCTTTACCTCGACTCTTAGTATAAATACTCATTAAATCCGCTTTAGCTCTATCATCACCCTGAATGCTTAGGCCATATTTTATTCCGTCAAAACGCGCTAAATTTGAACTTACTTCTGACGGTGTAATAATATAATAAACCGGCACGCCGTATTTCGTGCTCGGTAAACTTACTTGTTTAAATTTAACGCCCAACTTTTTAAAATCTTCGATAGCTTTTTCAATCGCCTCGGTCACGCCTTTTTCCGTGCCATCAATAAAATATTCTTTAGGTAAACCGATGGTTAAGCCTTTTATATTCTCGCGAGCATTAGACGGCAGAGGAATTTTTACCGTCGTCGCGTCATTTTTATCAACCCCGGCGATAACCGATAAAACAATAGCCGCGTCTTCCACGGTTTTAGTTAATGGTCCGGGTACATCGGTTGAACTTGTCATAGCGATAAGTCCAAAGCGAGAACTTCGGCCATAAGTCGGTTTTAATCCGGTTATACCGCAAAAACCGGCCGGGCATCTAATTGACCCACCCGTATCAGTACCTAAAGCGAATAAACACATATCCGCGGCTACGGCCGCGGCCGAACCGCCGGATGAACCGCCGGGCACGCGAGTTAAATCCCAAGGATTATGCGTCGGACCGTAGGCGGAATTTTCCGTGGACGCGCCATGAGCGAATTCGTCTAAATTGGTTTTACCTAAGAGCACAGCGCCGGCCTGACGCAATTTTTTTATAATCGTCGCGTCGTAGGGCGCGATATAATTTTCTAAAATTTTTGAAGCGGCCGTGGTTTTTATGCCGCGAGTTAAAATATTGTCTTTGGCTAAATACGGAATGCCTAATAAATCACCGGTCTCACCTTTAGCGCGCCGTTCATCCGCCATTTTCGCCTGGGCCAAAGCTTCTTTTTCGCAAACGGTTAAACAAGCTTTAATTTCCCCGTCAACTTCTTTTATGCGCTTTAAACACGCCTTGGTCAGTTCAACCGAGGTAATTTCTTTATTCGCCAGCATCTCAGCGGCTTGTTTTATTGTAAGCGTATTTAATTGCATATCAATCAATCAAATAAAATTTTATGGCCGTAGGGCTTTGCTCGCTATTAAATTTTATTTGATACATTATAATTTTTGAAAATATTAAAAACTTTTTCTAAAAAAGTTTTTAAAGGTTTTTTATTCTATTATCCTTTTTACTTTAATAAACCTGTCTTCCCTTTCTGGCGCGTCTTTAAGTGCCGTTTCAATTTCTTTTTCATCCCAATTTTTTATCTCATCACTGCGCAAAACATTTTCTAAACCCGTAACCTGTGCGGTCGGCTCCACGCCCTTAACATTAACTTCTTTAAGCTGATCAATATAATTTAAAACCGCCGACAGCTGTCCGCCATATTTTTTTAATTCAGCCTCGGTTAATTCCAGCCGAGCCAATTTAGCAATATGTTGTATTTCGTCTTTAGATAATTGCATAAAGACTAACAAATCAACAAATTAAACAACAAATTTCACGAATAATCTATTGATTCTTTATTGTTTGGATTTAATATCCTCAATGTTTTTACTCCGTAAGCAGTAAAATTGATTATTAAGGCTAATTTAAATCCTGTTACTTTTAAATATTCTTTGACTTGATTAATATTTTTTCTTGAAAAATAATTTCCCTTTTTTAATTCTACTATTATTTTATCTTCAACTAAAAAATCTAAATAATATGTACCTATTTTTTCTCCGTGAAAAATTATATTATATGGCAATTGTCTTTTATAATTAATTTTCCTCTCAATAAAAATTTTTTCTGCCGCTCTTTCATAATGCTTTTCCTGATAACCATAACCTAACTCATTAAAAACTTCAAACATTATGCCAACTATATTATAACTCAAATCTTTATATATTATATTACCCCCTCCTTTCATATTTGTTGTATTTGTTGTTTGATTCGTTGATTCGCTAGGAGATTAACTTCATAAACTCCTCTTCATTAATAATTTTCACGCCTAATTTTTCCGCTTTTTCCAATTTGCTTCCCGGCTCGGCGCCGGCGATTACATAATCCGTATTTTTACTGACCGACGAAGAAATATCCCCGCCTAATTCCCTTATCTTAGCCTTAGCCTGATCTCTTGTCAATTTTTCCAAACTACCGGTTAAAACAAAAGTTTTTTCTAAAAATTTTAAATTTTTAGCCTCTAATTTTCCCCCCTTCGCTAAAGCTTCGGAGGACAAGAAACTTTTTACCTTAACTCCGGCGGATGACAACCTGGCCAATAACTCTAAATTATTTTTATCATGAAACCATTCATAAGCGCTTTTAGCCATAATTCCTCCAAAATCGTAAATAGAATTTATTTCATCTAGGCTGGCATCTTTAATTTTTTCCAGACTGCCGAAATGTTTAGCGAGGCTTAAAGCCGATTCTTCGCCCACATGCCTTATGCCCAAACTAAAAATAAACCTGGCCAAATCAACTTCCTTTTTGGCCGCCATAGCCGCAACTAAATTATCCGCCGATTTATCCGCGAATCTTTCCAATGGTTTTAAATCTCCGACGGTTAATTTATAAAAATCACTAATATCTTTTACTAACCCTTCCTTAATTAATTGCTCAATAATTTTCGGGCCTAAACCCTCAATGTCCATGGCATTTCTTGACGCCCAGTGAGTTAAATTACGTAAATTCACCGCGTAGCAATTTTTATTAATACATCTATAGGCGACTTCTCCGGCAACTTTTTCTACGCCACCGCCACACATAGGACAAACTTTCGGCGCCTTAATTTCTAACTCTCTCCCCACGCGCAAATTAGGCAAAACTTTTACCACCTTGGGAATAACGTCCCCGGCGCGCTCAATTATTACCGTATCGCCGATTTTTAAACCTAGCCTCTTAATTTCGTCCAAGTTATGCAGAGTCGCCCGGCTAACGGTCACGCCATAAACCTTAACCGGTTTAAGATGAGCGGTTGGCGTTAAAACGCCGGTCCGACCAACCTGCCAAACTACATTTTCTACAACCGTAGTCGCTTGCTCGGCCGCGAATTTATAAGCCATTAAATAACGCGGACCTTTGCCGACTATGCCCAATTTCGGCCATAAATTTAAATTATTAACTACGGTTACCACGCCGTCGCAATCAAACGGCACTTTATCTCTGTTTTTTTCCCAATAATTATGAAATTTAATAGCTTCTTCTATATTCTGACAATATTTATTTTGTTTTAAAACTTTAAAGCCGAGGAGTTTGGCTAGCTCATGCTCTTGCTCATGATAAGCCAAACCAAAATCAGTCGCCAGAGAGTAAATATGGCAATCCAGTTTTCTTTCAGCTGTTAATTTTGAGTCCAGTTGCCTGATTGAGCCGGCGGCCGCGTTGCGCGGATTAGCGAGTTCGGATCGGCCCTGTTTTTTATATTGCTTATTTAAATCAGCGAACACTTTATTAGAAATAATAGCTTCGCCGCGCGCCTCTAATTTTCCGTTTAAAAGCGCCTCGTATAATTTTTTAATAGCTTCGGCGTTTAAACCGATTTTTTTTAACTCGGTTTCGGCCGGCCGGCGTAAAATCAGGGGAATCGCTTCAATGGTTTTTAAATTTTGTGTTACCTCTTCGCCGGTTTCCCCGTCGCCCCGGGTCGCGCCTAAAACGAATTTGCCTTTTTCGTAAATTAAAGCCACGGCCAAACCGTCCATTTTTAATTCGGCATAATAATCAATTTTTTGCCCCGGTATAATTTTTTCCAATCGTTTTTCCCAATCCCGCATGTCGCCCGGAGTAAAAGCGTCAAAGATGGACATCATGGGTCTAGAATGGCGGACCTTTTTAAATTTTTCTAAGGGCGCGCCCCCGACTCTTTGGGTCGGCGAATCCGGCGTAACTAATTCCGGGTGTAAAGCTTCTAATTTGGCCAATTCGTTTTTTAAACTGTCTAAGGCCGCGTCGCTTATTTCCGCCTTGTCTAAAACATGATATAAATAACGATGATAATTTATTTCATCCCGCAATTTAACTATTTTTTTTTTGACTGGCTGTTCGTTCATTTCTGTAAAAAATTTATTTTAAATAGCTGTAAAATGACAACTTTTATTCCGCGTAATAAGTCCATGTCGCGGAGCCCGCCGAACCGGCGGAGCCATTGCTGCCCGCCGAACCGGTATGAGAGGCTCCAACAACTATTTCGCCGTCTCCACTGGCGCCGCCCCTAGGACTACCGCCGGCCGCGCCGACATATGAGGTAGTGCCGGCATATGTAAGAGTACCGCCACCACTGCCAAAAGTCGCTCCATTACTAGCCGCGCCGCCATTGGCGGTAACCGTACCTACGGTTCTGGTTTTATATTTAAGTTCAACCGTACCGCCAGCGCCGCCATTGGCGCCGCCGCCACCACCACCGCCGCCGCCGGCCGCATTAAAATAAGCCTCCGGAACCCATTCGGTAGCCGGTATAGTCTCGCTAACAAGAGTTCCATTACCGCCGGCCCCGGCATTGCTTGAAGCCGCAACGCCGTTAGCATGCACCGTTCCATTATTAATAAAATTAGTCGCATAAACCCTAACTACGCCGCCGCCTTTACCACCGGTTGCCCCAACTCCTCCGGCCCCGCCACTGGCATTATTAGCAGTACTTGCTAAAGCGCCGCCGCCTCTGGCGCCGCCGCCGCCGCCCTGACCGCCCGATCCCGCGCCGGTTTTTGAACCAGCGCTTCCGCTAACAGGAACATTGCCGGCAACCCCGGCTCCGGTTCCGGCCGCTATGGCCGCGCCGCCGGCGCCGCCGGCGCCGCCGGACGAACTATCAGTAATAATTCCATTATTAGTAAGCGTGTCAAAAACCTTAACGACAAAACCGGCGGTATTTAAAGTAACACCGGCATTAACCGTAAGGTTATTATAATTTTTATCAACGGTTAAGGTAGTATTGCTTGATATGGTTACATTGCCGTCGGCGCCCGTTCCATAAGATAAAGGAATACATGTTGTACCATCCCAAGCATAACCAGTAGAACATTTATAGCGACAACTAGTCGTATCGGCCGTGGCGTTATATTCGGTAGTAGCGTCATCGGCCGGAGACCAGGCGCTGCCGTTCCAGGTTTGAGTATAAGAACTTACCGTATTATAAACCGTGCCGGTCGCGGGTTTAGCGGCGCAGGTGTAGGTTCGAAAAAGGAATTCCAAAGAAGAATATT
>JBAXOH010000051.1:0-5948 GCA_037133335.1 bacterium | reverse complement strand
CCATGAAAGATTAATAACAATAAGCATTAGGTTGGCAAGAACCAAAGACGTAAAAACGAAAGAGCGTGCCTCTAATTCGCTCCTACCTGATTTAATAGTAAAAACAAACAAAGCAAAAGTAGCCATTAAAACGCCTAGTCCTTGAATCAGGCTTATTAATACGATTTTAGAATCAAGTATCGGACGTCTAAGGCTTCTTGGTGGCCTTTTCATTATGTCTTTATCTTCCTTCTCCGATTCAAAAATCGTAGAGCAGGCCGGATCAATAATTAATTCCAAAAAAGCGATATGGGCCGGTAATAGCATTATGGGCATACCAAAAAATAACGGCAAAATTGACATACCTACGCTAGGCACATGAACAGCTACAATATATCCCATGGCTCTTTTTAAATTATCATAAATTCTTCGTCCTAGGCGAACCGCGGAAACAATTGAGGAAAAATTATCGTTAAGCAAAACTAAAGACGATGCCTCTCGCGCTACATCCGTTCCTCTCTCGCCCATGGCGACACCGATATGAGCCGATTTTAAAGCCGGAGCATCGTTCACGCCATCACCGGTCATAGCAACTATTTCATTATTAGCTTTTAGGGCGTTTACGATTAACAATTTTTGTTCAGGAACAACTCTGGCAAAAATATTTATAGTTTTTATTTTTTCTCTTAATTCAAGGTGGCTAAGTTTTTCTAAGTCTTCGCCGGTTAAATATTTTTCCGAATTTTTAATGCCAATTTTTTTAGCAACAAATTGAGCTGTTCCCGGATAATCTCCGGTAATCATTATAATTCTCATACCGGCGTCATAAGCTTCTTTTACTGCGTTGGGCACCGATGGCCGTATCGGATCAACAAAACCTAAAAGTCCGATAAATTCAAATTCAAAATCATGCTGATCCTCCGGTAAATCACCGCCGGCAAATACGGCTCTAGCGACTCCTAGAACGCGCAAACCCTTAGCTGACATTTCTTTTATTTTATGTAAAATTTCTACTTTTTGATAATCGCTAGCGTGGCATAAATCTAAAATCGCTTCCGGCGCACCTTTAGAAGCAATAATTAATTTTTTCTGGCTGCTTGACTGCCAGACATGCGATAAGGCTATAAGTTTTTTAGATAGCGGATATTCTTTTATTAAATCAAAATCATTATACGCACTTTCAAAATTTTTAAGATATAAACCGGCCATTTTATTAAGCTCTTTCTCGATCGGATCAAAAGGATCTTTTTGACTAGCTAAACTACCGCATTCCAAAAGAGTTCTAAAATTCTCCGGCAACTCGGTTGAGGCAAAATCACTTATTTCATAGAATGAACCTTTAGTATATAAGCTGCTTAATTCCATTTTATTTAAAGTCAGGGTGCCGGTTTTATCGGTGCAAAGCACGGTAGCCGCACCCAAAGTTTCTATAGCCGCAGAACGTCTGGTTAGCACCTTTCTTTTAGAAATTCTCCAAGCGCCCAAAGTTAAAAATATTAAAAGTACAATAGGAAATTCTTCCGGAATTGCAGCCATGCTTAAGGTTATACCTGCTAATAACCCGCCCATTATATCATTTTTAACAACGGCGTAAAATATAACTACAAAACCGCAAAGGGTTACACCGACAACGGCGAATAAACGAACTATTTTCACGGTTTCTTTGTGCAAAAGCGTATCCTCGTCTTTTATATTTTCTAAACTTTTACCAATTTTTCCAATCTCAGTATTTAGGCCGGTATAATTTACCATAACTATACCGCGGCCACTCGTCACCATTGAGCCGGAATAGATAAAAGGCAAATCATCGCCTCCCGGTCTTTGGCTTTTCATTTTTTTATCCCATTCGGACTTTCTAACCGGCATTGATTCTCCGGTTAAAAGAGACTCGTCTACGGAAAGATTTTCGCAAGATAAAATAACCGCATCGGCCGGCACCCTGTCGCCTTCGCGGATAATAATAATATCGCCCTTAACCACTTCTCGACCGGCAATTCTTTTCTGCTCACCGTCTCTAATAACTAAAGCCCTAGGGCTTGATAAATCTCTTAACGCTTCAAGGGTTTTTTCAGTTTTTCTTTCTTGATAGAAAGTAATGCCAATAACTACAAACACGGAAAAAAGAAGCATTAAAGCATCTTTCTTTTCGCCCAAAAACAAATAAATCAATCCGGCGACAATTAATAAGATAAGCATCGGCTCGGATAAAACTCTAAATAAAATAAACAAACCGCTTTGTTTTTTTTGCGAAGGCAACTCGTTATAACCTTCTAATTTTAAAATTTTATCGGCCTCTTTTTCTGTCAGACCGTGAAAATTATCAGTTTTTTGCATATATGAATTTAATTATAGCGCTTTTTAGCTATAATTGAAACTCTTTAAATTAAAAAACCTTATTTCCAAATTTACTTATAATGTTATATTATGAGAAGATGATAAAACAAACTATTTTAATATTGGCTTTATTGGGCATAATTTTATTTCCGCAGATATCGGAGGCTAATTATGTCGGCGACTCCACCGGTTATATTCTTTTGCAAGTCGAAGACAATGGCGAAGCTTGGTATGTTTATCCAATAAACGGTAATAAATATTATTTGGGCCGACCGGAAGACGCTTTTAAAATTATGCGAACTCTAGCGCTCGGAGCTAAACATGATTTTATCGCGAATACTAACATTTTCCCCGAAAGATTATCCGGCATGATTCTTCTGGATGCAGAAACTAATGGCGAAGCTTATTATATTTATCCGGAAAATAATAAAAAATATTATCTAGGCCGGCCGGAGGACGCTTTTAAAATTATGAGTGAATTAGGCCGTGGCGTTAATAATTTAGATTTAGCCAATATTCCGGTTGGCGTAATCGGCGAACCCATAGCCTTCTTTGATATTCATAAAAAAGTGCTGATTAATAATGTGCCTTTTACTACCCAAGCTCCTTTCGGCGACTGGGCGGATCAACGCCAGCAAGACGGTTGTGAAGAATCATCGTCTTTGATGGCGGTTAAATGGGCGCGCGGACAAAATTTAACTAAAAAAGAAGCTTTAAACGAAATTACCGGCATCTCAGATTGGCTATTAAAAAAATACGGTGAATACCGCGACATCTCGGCTCAAAATACGGTTGATTGGATTTTTAAAGACTACTTTAATTACGACGAAGTAGCTTTAGTTAAAAATATAACTGTCAATGATATTATTGAAGAATTAGATAAAGGCAATTTAGTAATAACACCTATGAACGGCCAGATGATGCATAACCCTAATTATAAAACGCCCGGGCCGCCTAGACATATGATAGTAATTCGCGGCTATGATCCGGCCATAAAAGAATTTATTACTAACGATCCTGGGACTAGAAACGGGGAGCTTTATCGCTACGACAAAAACGTGCTTTATGAAGCCATCCGCGATTACCCGACCGGTTACCATGAAATTATCACTAACATAGAAAAAAATATGATTGTGGTAACCAAATAAATTATAAAAAATCAACAAAAAATAACCCTTAAATAAGGGTTATTTTATTAACTCTTGGTAATTTATAAATTACCGAACGAAAAAGCTACCATTTAATTAAAAATTCATGATATTCATCGCCTAGATGAACACATTTTGTTTCCTGGCAATCTACTGTCTTACTGCCGGAAGCCATCTTTACCATGTTAGAAAAATAACCATTAAGATTCAAACAATGGATTGGGTGAAAATTAAAATCTTTAACATCTAAAATTGCGTATTTTTTCTCCTCATTTATTTCTTTTACAATTAATTCCCCTGCGGTGTAATATTTTTTCCACATTTCAGGAGCCTTTTTAGCCAAAAGTTTAGTAGATCCAATATACTGAAGAAATAATTTAATAACAAAAGACACCCTTGATTCAAAAGCCCCGATTTCTTTAATTTTTTCATCGTCAAAATTAAAAATTTTCTTCATGACTAATAATTCTATCACCTCTAGACCTATTGGGTAAAACTCCCACATTTTTAATTTTTTATATTGCATTACGCCTTTAAGACTACCTATGGTTTCTTCAAATTTTTTCAGCCCTTCTTCACCTTTTTTTTCTAAAATAAAATCTCTGTGGTTCTTTAAAGCTACTTCTCTTACTTCTCCTTTTATTCCCATTAATTTGTTAATTTCTTCTTGTAAATTTATTTCTTCAATAGCAGCCCCCCATTTTATTACAAATTCATGATATTTATCTCCTCTATAAATGCACTTTGTTTCTTCGCAGGTAATCGGATACTTGCTCGCCATACCCGCGGTAGCAACAACATACCCAATAAAATATTGACAATTAGCTTCGCTTGAGCCAAATTGTGAAACTTTTAAAATCGCCCTTCGTTCTTTTTCATTGAATTCCATCATCTCTAGCTTTCCCTCGGTATAATACTGTGAAAAAATTTTAGAAGCAGCTTCGCATACTGTTTTAAGAGAAACAAAATATTTAACAAAAAACTTTTTAACCGGGGTAAATTTAACTTCCCTCGCCCCCATTTTCTGAAAATCTTCGTTGGTAAAATTAAATAATCTTTTAACGATCAAAAATGTAATATCGGCCAACCATGCCGGATAATAATTTATCTCGTTTATTTTTCTATATTCGATGGGATACCCTAAACCTTTCATAATTTCTTCAACTTTTTGCAAACCGTTCTCCCCCTCTTTTTCTAAAATATAATCACCTATGGATTTATCACCGTTTCCTCTCATTTCTCCGGGAGCTTTTTTAATTTTTTCAAATTCTTCTTTGGAAATTATTTCTTCCATAAAATTACCATTTAATCGTAAATTCGTGATATTCATCTCCTCTAAAAGTACATTTTGTTTCTTCGCAGGTAATCGGATACTTACCCGCCATTCCCGCAGAAGCAGAAAGATATCCGATTATATACTGACAATGATATTCATTTAAACCAAAATCTGAAACTTTTAAAATCGCCCGCCGTTCTTTTTCATTGAATTCCATCATCTCTAGTTTTCCCTCAGTATAATACTGTGAAAAAATTTTAGGAGCAGCTTCATATGCTTTTTTAAGAGAAACGAAATATTTAACAAAAAACTTTTTAATTGGGGTAAATTTTACATCCATTTCTCCCATTTTACGAAAATCTTCGTTAGAAAAATCAAATAATCTTTTAGCGATCAATAGGGTAACGCCAGCCAACCACATTGGATAATAATCCATCTGTTTTATTTTTCTATATTCAATAGGATACCCCAAAACTTTGAGAATTTCTTCAACTTTTTGCAAACCGCTCTCCCCCTCTTTTCTTAAAATATAGTCACCTATAGTTTTTGGACCATTTCCTCTCATTTCTCCGGGAGCTTTTTTAATTTCTTCAAATTCTTTTTTGGAAATTATTTCTTCCATAAAATTACCATTTAATCAAAAATTCATGAAATTCATCGCCTCGATGGACGCATTTTGTTTCCTGGCAATTTACCGCCTTGCTGCCGGAAGCCACTTTCACCATGTTGGAAAAATAACCGTTAAGATGCAAACAATGAATTGGATGATAATTAAAATCTTTAACATCTAAAATTATATATTTTTTCTCCTCGTTTACTTCTTTAATAACCAGTTCCCCGGCCGTGTAATATTTTTTCCATATTTCAGGGGCCTTTTTGGCTAAAAAATTAATAGACCCGATATACTGAAAAAATAATTTAATAATAGAAGAAACCCTTGATCCGAAAGCTCCGATTTCTTTAATTTTTTCATCGTCAAAATTAAAAATTTTCTTTATAACGAGTAATTCTATTATTTCCAAACCGATAGGATAAAATTCCCACGATTTTAATTTTTTATATTTTATTACCCCGCCAAGATTATCTATAGCTTCTTCTAATTTTTTCCGCCCGGCTTCGCCTTTTTCTTTTAAAATAAACTCTCTGTGGTTTTTTAGAGCTATTTCGCTTATTTCTCCTTCTTTACTCATTAACTGGGCTATTTCTTCTTT
>JBAXOH010000050.1:0-5962 GCA_037133335.1 bacterium | reverse complement strand
CTTTTATTACGACCGGTAATACCATCGGCCGGCGCTTAGTCTGGCTAAATAAAAATTGACCAACATCATTTCTAATTTTATTTTTAACATAATCATCATCTGCCGGCGTGCGCGGATTATGATCTTTAACTATTTTTTTTACTTTCATTCTGGTCTTCTGAATTAATTCTTTATTTTCTTTCATATAAATAAATCCGCGCGATATAATATCCGGGTTGCCGATCGTATCGCCGGTTTTAGCGTCAATCGTGGCAATAACCACAATCATGCCGTCTTCAGCCATAACTCGGCGATCACGTAAAACGATATTGGAAACATCGCCCACGCCCAAGCCATCAACCATAACATAATCAGTTAAAACTTTATCTTTAGTAAGCTTGCCTAAAATTTCACCGCTAGCCGCTTTATGAAATTCAACAATTTGACCGTTGTCGGCCACGAATATTTTATTTTTTTGGATACCGACTTGCTCAGCTAAATCAGCATGCGCTTGCAACATATAATGGTTAGCCTCAATCGGCATAAAATATTCAGGCTTGAGTAAGCGCATCATTAACTTTAAATCTTCCTGCTTAGCATGACCGCCGGCGTGCACATCCATCATCTCATAATGGATTACTCTGGCGCCT
Source organism: bacterium (assembly GCA_037133335.1). GTDB lineage: Bacteria > Patescibacteriota > Patescibacteriia > Patescibacteriales > GWC2-42-12 > JACPHD01. The sequence continues at coordinate 5,333 of JBAXOH010000050.1, read as the reverse complement.
TGTCTGACAATCATATCTTTTAAGCCTTGAATCGTTCGCTCGTTGCCGGGTATGACCGAGGAAGAAAATATCACCGTATCGCCTTTCTTTAAACTAATGGTTCGATGTTCGCTATTAACCACTCTCATTAAAAAGGCATTACTTTCACCTTGCGCTCCCGTACCAAGAATAATAATTTTATTATCAGGCAAACGGTTTAATTCATGATCTTCCACTAAAATTTTTGGATTAAATTTAAGATACCCGATTTGATGAGCTATTTCTACATTATCATTCATACTTCTGCCCTGAAGACTTATGCGACGACCGAATTTTTCCGCTAAATCAAAAAGTTTTTGAACACGGCTAAGTTGAGAAGCGAAAGTACCGATAATTATTCTACCATCAAGCTTCTCAAAAATTCTTCCCATCTCATCACCGATGGAAGATTCTGAAATCTGATAGCCGACATGCGTGGCATCGGTTGAGTCTGATAATAAAAGTAAAACACCGGCTCCGCCAATTTGCGCAATTCTATTTAAATCCGCCGGTTTGTCATTAACCGGTGAATAATCTATCTTAAAATCTCCGGAATGGATAACCGTGCCCAACGGCGTATGAATAATAATGGCAAAACAATCAGGAATGGAATGATTCACCCTTAAAATTTCCACACGAAAATTTTTGCCCAGCTGCAACCTTGAATCTTCATTTATTTCTTGAATATTAAGTTTGGGGCATTTATTAAATTCCTCGACTCTTTTTTTGACTATGCCGGCAGTTAATTTACCCATAAACATATTCGGATTGCCAAGCCTGCCCATTAGATGGGGAATACCGCCAATATGATCCATGTGGCCATGAGTAATAATCACGCCTTTTATCCAGTCTTTTTTGTCATCCAAATAATCCACGTTAGGAATAATATAATCGATACCCGGCATATCTTCTTCCGGAAACTGCAAGCCCATATCAACAATAATAATTTCTTTATCATACTCAAATACGGTCATGTTACGGCCGACTTCTTCAAGCCCACCCAAAACAATAACCTTTAATTTATTCTCCGCCGGCATAAAACCGGCAGTTTTTACTACGGTGGAGCCAAAGCGCTTAGGCGCTTGTGCCATACCGGTTTTAGAAGCAACCATAGGTTGTCTTCTATTTCTTGATTTAAATTTTGTAATCATAATACTTGTTAATTGCCATTATAAAAAATGACAGAGTTTTTTTAATTAAGTGAGATAGTTATAAAACTATTGTTTAACTATCTTTATATAGTGCCGGAAAGAGGATTTGAAGCTCCTCGGCGCTTCCCTCGGGGCGGAAAAAGGAAACGGGGCACGGGATTGCTCCCATTATTTTTTAAACTTTTAGCTAAATATTTTTGTGGGGATAGAGAGACTCGAACTCTCACGGCATTTCTACCACTAGCTCCTGAAGCTAGCGCGTCTACCAATTCCGCCATATCCCCTAATTAAATTTAAAAATATTGGCTATTTTATTTTTTACCTTGGAGCTATGAGTTGCGCGCTATGAGCGGTTTACCAAATAATTTTTTTACCGGTATTTATATACCACTGGCTAATATCACCAAAACGATCACTCGGTAAAATAATATTTTTTATATTAAAGCCTTTAATTTTTTTTGACTGGACATAAATATAATTGGGGCTATAAAGAAAAATGGCCGGCTCTTCTTCGGCAATAATCTCTTGAAACTTATTATATTTTTCCTGGCGAACTTTAAGATCGTAACTTAAACGGCCATCTTCTAATAATTTATCAACTTCCTTATTGGCATAATCAGCGATATTTAAACCCGATTGGCCAATTTGTGAAGAATGCCAAAAGGCATAAGGGTCAGGATCGGCGCCGGTTATTTCTCCGAAAATCAAAGCGTTAAAATTTCTTGATTTAATAACGTCCGTCTGAATCTGATTAGCCGGCACTAAATTAATTTCGGTTTTTATATTAATATCATTCCAAAATTTTGCAATTAATGCCGCCACTTGGCCGTATTCCTGATTATCTACGGTGGTTAAAGTTATAATTAAATAATTATTATCTTTTAAAAGCCACCTGCCTGCGCCCATTTTTATTTTAGCTTCAGCTTGTTTTTTTACTGCTTCATCTTCACTATTTAAATCAACCTTGGCCCGAGTAATATCAGCAGCGGTTAATTCAACGGCTTTCCAGCCAGCCTCAGCTAATAAACGACTTGAGGTTGCGACATTATAGCTATATTTTTTAGCCTCATTATTATAAGCGAAACTATTGGGCAATATCGGCCCGTCAATAACGCGAGCGTTGCCAAACATAACTTCATTAACTATTTTATTTTTATCAATAGCATAGGCTAAGGCTTGACGCACTCTCTTATCCATTAAAGCTAAACCGGATTTGGAGTTAAAAAATATTGCTGAAAGCTTTGGTAAGCTTAGATTATAAAAATTTAAAGAATCTTGAGCTACCACCTGGGTTTTATCTTGTTCCGTTAAATAACTAATGCCGTCAATTAAATTATTATTTAAAGCCAAAATAGTTTCTTGCAGATTACCAAAAAGTTTAAAACTAATAGTGTTAATATGGGCTTTAGCGCCGTAATAATTTTCATTGCGAGTTAAAATATAAGTTTTAATATTACCGGATTTATCTTTTACCAATGATTTAAACTTATACCTGCCTGATCCGACCGGCTTTAAATTCAGCTCAGCTAAGCTGGCCGAAGTTGGTTCAATTTGCTGCCACAGCTCTTGGGGTAAAATACCAAAATTCAATAAATCCAAAAAACCAGCGTATGGTTCGGCTAAATTAAATTTAACGGTTTTATCATCAACTTTAGATATTTCCACTCCGGTAAAAGCGATTCGTAAAGGAGATTGATACTTAATATTTTTTATAGCTTCAAAAGTAAAAACTATATCGTCAACGGTTAAGGGACTACTATTATGCCAAATTACATCCGATCTTATTTTTATAATATAACTTTTTCCATCCGGACTTATTTCATAACCTTCTGCCAAATCATTAACTAACTCGGCATTTTCATTTCTTCTAAATAACGACGAATAAACCAACTCCGAAAGATCGCTATCAAGATCGCTGAAGCTTGAGTATAAAGGATTTACATATTTTACTGAACCGATAGCGCCCTCAATATAATCACCTCCGTCCACCGGAATAATTTGCAAATGTGTTTTATAAAATCTGGCTGTTAAAAATATCGAGCTAAAAAGTATAACCACCAAGCAAGCGCCAACGGCTAATCGCTCAGTTGAATTTAAATATTTTTTTAGATACTTAAATTGATTAAAGCTCGGCCATCTTGATTTAGCTAAAGAAAAAACTAATCTTTTATCCAATTCGGATTGCGCTTGACCGTACCTAAAAATATTTTTAAAGCCCTTAATTGAAAAACTAAAATTAAAAATAAAATTTTTAACTTGGCTAAAAAATTTGATCATTTTATCTCTTGATAAGTTCACTTTTAAATAATGTTTAACCGCACTCGCTAGCCGGAAAAATATTAATCACCATCTTGCGGGATCCCGCGCCAAAAAATATAAATTAATGCGACGAGATAAATTAATTAAATAACCTCCTTGAGTAATGTTTAAATCTAGCCCTTATACAATAAAATAACGGCTAAAGAGACTGAGAGGAATAAAACGGCTAAAACTATAGTTGCAATAAATAATTTTTTTTCTACACCTCTTTTTGTGCGATAGATATTACCAGAGCCGCCAAAAACACCGGACAAACCGGCTCCGCGATTTTGCGAAAGGATTGCTAACATCAATAAAGCCGCTATAACAATTTGTATTATTTGTAAATTTTTCATGAAATTATTTTTTACCAGACCAAACAGCGCTTCGCGCTAATTTTGTCGGAGGAAAAATTATTTGACGGGGGAAACTTGTTCTAAAATCTTAATCAAAACATTTTTATTATTAACCGCTAAATCGGCTAAAATTTTTCTGTCTACTTCAATTTGATTAACTTTTAAGAGATGAATAAATTTAGAATAAGATAAGCCATGCTCTTTGGCAAAAGCGCTAATTTTTATCTGCCACAAAGCTCGATTATCCCGCTTTTTTAAGCGACGGTCAATGTAAGAGCGAACTCCGGCTTTAATTACGGCCGTTGAGGCGGCGCGCATTAAATTCTTTCTGCCCCACATATAACCCTTAGCTTTTTTAAGCAAGTTTCTTCTTTTTTTAAGATGTTGTTTCGCTCGCTTAACTCTTGGCATAATTGTATGGCATTAATTGTTTAATTACTCTCCTCTCGGTATTGGAAATACCAATATCTCTGCGCTTACTTCTAGTGGTTTTACCTGATTCACGAGCATTAAAATGATCCTGACCGGTTTTTCTCTTTAAAATCTTTTCATTTCTAGTTACTTTGAAGCGTTTTGCTGTAGCTTTGTGAGTTTTTATTTTCGGCATATTGGCTTAACATCAATTATAATTTTATGGCCATAGAGCTTTGCTCGCTATAAAATTATAATTGATACGTTATATTTTTTGAAAATATTAAAAACTTTTTCTAAAAAAGTTTTTAAGGGGTTTTAAACAAAAAACAGGTAAAATACCTGGTTTTTCGTATTCTTGTTTATTGCTTATTTATCAATATTATATTAAACCTTCCGCCTTGTTTTGTCAAGCCCTGCTCTATCTCCATACTTAAACCGGGCGTAGCTTTTAACTTTTGATAAAATTTCTTCATAATCTCTTCGGCCTTTTCCGGATGCTGGCGTTCCCGCCCTTTTAAGATTAATTCCAACTTTAATTTATCGCCTCTCTCTAAAAACTTTTTAGCCTGTTCAAATCTAAAATCAAAATCATGTTGACTGATTCTAACCGACAATCTTATTCCTTTTATTTCCACTTTTTTCTGTTTTACTTTTTGTTTTTGCGCTTCTTTTTCTTTTTTATATTTAAATTGCCCATAATCCATAATTTTAACTACCGGGGGCTGAATTTTGGGGTTAACCTCAACTATATCCATGCCTGCCTTCTCGGCCATGGTTAAGGCTTGGCCGATTGACATTTCGCCTATATTTTCCCCATTTTCATCAATTACAAAAACTACCGTTGCACGGATTTGCTGATTAACATGAAATCTTTTTTCTTCAAAATCTGGTTTTGGCCTGCGATAAACTCGACGCATTTGAAATGGATAAGATTAATTATATTAATATTTTACACAAAAAACAGCTTAAAGTCAATGAGAAAATAAATAACATTTATTTTCTCGAAGAATATTTGTGGAGCGGGTAAGGGGAATCGAACCCCTATCTCTACCTTGGCAAGGTAATATAATAACCATTATACGATACCCGCCTACGC
>JBAXOH010000049.1:0-5970 GCA_037133335.1 bacterium | reverse complement strand
AGCATTTCATAATCATCAATTCATAAAAAATAAATTAATTTTTCAAACAGTTTTAAAACATGCTAAATTGGCGGAAAAATTAAAGGGTAGGCAGGGGATAATTGAAATGCGCAAGCATTTATGCTGGTATGTTAATGGCCTGGAAAATGCCGGAAGTTTAAGGCAGAAATTAGTAAAAGTGGAGAATTTAGCAGAAATAAAAAAGATTTTAAAACCAATTCTTCTTTTTAAATAAATACAGCATGGCCAGGCCGACTGAACTCATTATGGTTACGACCATCCAAAAACCATTTTGCTGATTTATAAACGGCATATTTTTATCAACATTCATGCCGAAAATAGCGGCGACTAAAGTCAGGGAAGAAAAAATTACATAAAAAATAGTTAAAGTTTTCATGACGCTGTTGAGGCGATAGTTAGAGAGTGATTCGTAAGAAGCATATAATACTTCAACCATTTCTCTTTGGTTTTCTAAAGTTTCCCAAATATTTTTTGTTTGGTCGATTAGCTCCCCATAATATTTTTTTAGATGTTCACGCGTAATAATACTCGATTCCATAACCATTAATTGTTTAATAATGTTTTTATGGTTTTGCATGATTTTACGGGTGTTAATAAGATTGTGCCTAAGATTTAAAATTAAAGCGGCTGATTTTTTTTGGTCTTCGCTTAAAATAGTTTGCTCGGTTTGGCTTATGGTGATGCTATTATTATCTAAAAGCACATAGCTGTATTTAAGCAGTTTGCTTAAAATTTCATAAAGTAAGATGGCCGAAGATTCAAATTTATAAGACAAGAGCGAGCCAGAATCTTTTTTACATAAGTTAAAAAATTCATTAAGCGGTTCAATTGGCGCACTGGGCAAGCTTATTAAAAAGCCATGGCCGATAAAGAATTCAACTTCCGCGGCCACGATTCGGCCGTTATTTTTATTGTCGGAAGAATTAGCCATGGCCGGAAAATGCAAAATCATGAAGATATAATCCGACTCGCGTTCTATAATCGGCCTTTGAGAGTTTGATTTGGCTGAAGAGGCTACGAGCTGCGATAATTTAAAATTATGTTTTTTTCTTAAGAATTCAATTTCCGCTTTGCCCGGGTTATTAATATTTATCCAATCAATATAATTTGTTTTTTGCGGATTGGTTATAGTAACCTGCTGAATATTTTTAGAAATTTTTTTGAAATTTGACATGGGAATAATGTTAAATTATTAATTGTTTATATTATAGCATATTATTTTGTTTTATAAAAATGAGCTTTGATTCTTTTTATTATTTCCAATTTCATGTTATAATATTAACACTTATTAATAAGTAATCTTAATCTTATGGCTGATCTTAAATCGGAGATAGCGGCGGGGGAAATTATGCCGTTGAACGAAAAGCCTTTAGCCGGTAATGATAATTTAAAAAAAGCTTTGGAAAATGTAGCTAATAGTGAAAAAGCGAATAATCTTGAGCAAGCCAGAGAAAATGTTATTAGGGCGATTGATCAAATGGAAAATGCCGTTCCTACGCCCGTCGCCGTTCCGACGGCCGGCATTATGGCGCCGACGGCTAAAATGCAAAAGCAAGTTGAAAGTATTTTGGCCGAAGATTTAGCGGAGATATATTTAAGCTTAGAGCCTAAAAAAAGGCAGGAATTTAAAATAAAAGGCGAGCAAACCGCCCAGAAAATAAACCAGCTATTAGCCAAAACTAAAATAAATATCGGTGAAATTATAAAGTTGATAAAAGAATGGCTGTCCTTAATTCCGGGGTTGAATAAATATTTTTTAGAGCAGGAAGCAAAAATTAAGGCGGATGAGTTAATTAAATTAAGAAAATAATATATTATGGATTACGGTTTAGCCGGTCAAAATACTCAGGTTATTAATGATATTAGTTTTAACGTTAATATTAACGGTTGGCTGATTTATTTATTGGCGGCCGTTTTATTTATATTTTTTCTTCTTATTTTAAGAAAAATAATTTTATTTTTGTCTTTAAATTCAAAATATCATAATCAAATAATTTATTTGCTGCGCGTGCCTAAAGAAAAGCCCAACGAGAAAGAACAGCAAGGCAATATGAATTATGTGCAGCGTTTGCGCGAGCAAATTGCCCGAGCCGAGACTATTTTTAAGGCTATCGGCGGCTTAAGGGCAGAGAGGTGGTATAAAAATTTTTCTTGGTTAATCGGCCGCACCGATCATTTTTCTTTTGAAATTGTGGCGAATTCAAAATTTATTTCTTTTTATGTAGTGGCGCCCCGGGCTATGGGCCGTTATATTGAACAGCAAATTCAAGCTTACTATCCGGAGGCGGTGCTTGAAGAAACCGAAGATTATAATATTTTCAGCGCTCGCGGCCAGACGGTCGCCGGTTTTATAAAAACCAAGCGTAGTTTTATTTTTCCATTGAAAACTTATAATAAAATGGAAACCGATCCGCTTGAGTCTCTAATAAATGTTTTATCAAAATTAAATGTTAATGAAAGCATCGCCATCCAATATATAGTAAGAAGCGCTTTGCCAAGTTGGCACTATAAATCAAACCGGGTTGTTTCCAGAGTTAACCAGGGTAAAAAATTATCAGACGCTTTAGGTGAAAATTTTCTTGCCAATGCGGCCGGTTGGCTGGGCGATTTAGCCAAAGCGGCTAAGCCGTCGGGACCGGACGGTAAAAAGATGGAAAAAGAAAACCGCCTGACCGTTATGGAGCAGGAAGTTTTAAAATTAATTGAAGAAAAAAATTCCAAAGCCGGCCTTAATGTAAACGTGAGAATAGTAGCCAGCGCCGGCGATAGCAACCGCGCCAGAGCATATTTAAATAATATGATAAGCGCTTTTAGCGGTTATAATTATTATCAGTATGGCAATATTTTTAGCAATAAAGTTATTCTTTATAATAAACTTATCCAGAAATTTTTAATTAAAGATTTTATTTATCGGCGTTTTAAACCAAGCATCAGTTTTTTATTAAATACCGAAGAATTAGCCAGTTTATTTCATCCGCCGTTGCCGGAAACCGAGACGCCCAATATTTTATGGCTATTCGCTAAATATGCGGCCGCGCCCTCTAACGTTCCCGGCGAAGGCATAATTTTAGGAAAAAATATTTATCGGGATATAACCACGGAAATAAAAATGAAGCGTGAAGACAGGCGCAGGCATACTTACGTTATCGGTAAATCCGGCGTGGGTAAATCGGTTTTACTTGCCTCCATGGCAATCCAGGACATTACTAACGGCGAAGGCGTTTGTGTGATTGATCCGCACGGTGATTTAATTGATGACATAATAAGCCGTATTCCGCCAGAACGCGCGGGCGACGTAATTTTATTTGCGCCAGCCGATATGGAAAGGCCGCTAGCTTTAAATTTATTGGAATTCGATCCTAGGTATCCGGAACAAAAAACTTTTGTCATTAATGAAATGATAAAGATTTTTGATAAATTATATGATTTAAAAGCTACCGGTGGTCCGATTTTTGAGCAGTATATGAGAAACGCCATGCTACTAGTTATGAGCGATCCGGCTAGCGGTTCAACTTTAATGGAAATACCAAAAGTTTTAGCCGACCCGGAATTCAGGAAAATGAAATTGGAAAAATGCAAAGACCCGACCGTGGTTGATTTTTGGCGTAAGGAAGCGGAAAAGGCCGGCGGCGAAGCGGCTTTAGCTAATGTCGTGCCGTATATAACTTCAAAGCTGACGAGTTTTATTTCTAACGACACCATGCGTCCGATAATCGGCCAGCAAAATAGTTCGTTTAATTTGCGCGACGTTATGGATACGAAAAAAATTCTTTTGGTTGATTTATCAAAAGGTTTAATCGGCGAAATGAACGCTCATTTATTAGGCATGATTTTAGTCGGAAAAATTTTAATGTCGGCCTTATCGCGCACTGATATGCCCCAGGAAAAAAGAGTTGATTTTTATTTGTATATAGATGAATTCCAAAATTTTACCACCGATTCGGTCAACTCCATTTTAAGCGAAGCCAGAAAATACAATTTAAACTTAATTATCGCTCATCAATATTTAGGGCAGTTAGTAAAAGGGCAAGATACTTCCATTAAGAACGCGGTTTTCGGCAACGTCGGTACTTGGATGTTGTTTAAAATCGGCTCGGAAGACGCCGAAATCATGGCTAAAGAATTTGCGCCGGTGTTTAACCAATATGATTTAATTAATATTGAAAAATACACGTCTTATGTAAAATTATTAGTGGACAATACAGCAACGCGGCCTTTCTCTATGTCAACGACTTGGCCTTTACCTGGTATTAAGCGGGAAGACGTGGCCAATAAAATAAAATCTCTATCGCGCTTAAAATACGGTCAAGACCGGAATATAATTGAAGCGGAAATTATGAATCGGGCAAAAAAATTATAGTATCTTTACAAAATGGATGTTTTTAGTTAAGATTAGTATAATTTAAAAATAAAAATATATGTCAAACCAAAATAAAAATTTAAACGATGATTTAGCTTTGCAAACCGAAGGAGAAATCAAAGAATATTTAAATACAGACGGGGGTAAGGCGCCGGTTAAAGATGAAAATATAAGTATTGCCAAATCAAAAATGGTTTTAGCCAGAAAACTCCTAGCTAACATTAAAGAAAATAGCGAGCGCTTAAACCAACTTTTATCCGGTAATTTATCACCGGAAGACGAGGTTTCTATAAGTATCGCTCAGTTAAGCGATGATAACTTTGACGCCGGCGAAGAAGCTTTAGGAGAAGCGCGCGTTATTGAAGGCGTGTTTGATGGCGAAAATATGATTGGCCCTGACGGCAAGCAATACAGCGTGCCGGCAAATTATGCCAGTAAGTCAAAGCTGGTTGAAGGCGATATTCTAAAACTTACCATAACCGCTACCGGCACTTTCGTTTATAAGCAGATCGGGCCGATTGAACGGGCTCGTGTCGTCGGCGTTCTAGAGCGCTCTACCGGCGGCGAATATTTTGCTTTGGCCGACGGTAAGAAATGGCGGCTCTTAACCGCCAGCGTAACTTATTATAAAGGCGATTCAGGCGACGAAGTCGTTATTCTGGTTCCGAAAAACGGCGAATCAAAATGGGCGGCGGTAGATAACGTAGTTAGAAAAGCAGAGTAAAAATATAAAAATAAAAAAACAAAAAGGATGGCTTTTGGTCATCTTTTCGTTTTAATAATTTCATTTGCGTTATTTTTAATAAGCAGTTAAAATAAGTATGGAATTTTCAAAATTTTATGTCTACATTATATAGAAAATACCGACCGCAGAATTTTAGCGAGGTGGTCGGTCAAAATCACATAAAAATAACCTTAGAGCAGGAAATTAAGACGGGTAAAATTGCCCACGCTTATCTTTTTTGCGGTCCTAGGGCCGTCGGTAAAACCACTTTAGCCAGGGTATTCGCTAAATCAATTAATTGCGAGAAGCGTAAAAAAGATTCTGCCGATCCTTGCAATACTTGTTTAAGCTGCAAAGAAATAACCGACGGTCGGGCCTTAGATATTATTGAAATTGACGCGGCTTCTAATACCGGAGTCGATAATGTGCGCGACAACATAATCGCGAGCGCTCGCGTCGCGCCGTCCAGGTCAAAATATAAAGTTTTTATCATTGACGAAGTACATATGCTTTCGACTCAAGCGTTTAACGCTTTATTAAAAGTTATTGAAGAACCGCCGGCTAACGTAATTTTTATATTATGCACGACCGAAGCGCATAAAGTTCCGGCTACGATTATCTCGCGCTGCCAACGATTTGATTTTAAAAGAATCGGCGTTAATGATGCGGTTAAAAAATTAACCTACATAATTCAAGCCGAAAAAATAAAGATTGATAAAGATATTTTAGAAGCTATCGCTCGCCATGCCGATGGCCATATGCGCGACGCCGAAAGTCTGCTTGGGCAAATTATCGCTATCGGCGGTACGGAAATAACGCAAGCCGAAGCCGATTTAGTAATTCCACGCTCTGATTTAAATGAAAT